>JASFSK010000276.1:0-6475 GCA_050114455.1 Desulfobacterales bacterium
ATCATCTCGACCGTTTTGCTGAATTCAAGATAATCGAGTAAACCGTTGTCACAGCCCTCTTTCGGACAACTCCGGACCTGCTCGGTATACGAGGGGATAAAAACATTCAGCTTTGCATACAGCGCATATTGATCCATCATCTTAAAGAAGCTTCTGAGGGTGTAGACCTCTTCAACTGCAATTTGGCAGCAAAGTAAGTCAAGCCGCTCGCAGTCCACTGCTGTTCCGTTCAGGTGAATGGAACCATCCGTTTTTAAGGTGACGACATTCATGGCAGTCTTTCGGTTTGAACCAATCTTCGATGTTGTAATTTGCTGTGTGAGCGGTTGCCCCGCTATACCCTTTTACGCATCAACCGTGCCAAAATTTTTTTGGAAAGCCGATAATTAAGATTTATAAAGTGATTCTAAATGGTTATAATTTAAATCGGCGTCACGGACCAATGGAAATGACAAGATATAATATTGCATTTATGCAACGCATGTGGCCGACAAACGTGAAATTAGGCCTCTATCAGTCGCGAATTTTATTGCTCAAAAAAATATTTTAGTTATATTTATAAGGTATTATATGCTTTTGTAATGGCCAAATTAAAACCAAAAACCAGTTCTTGCAACTAAATGCATCATTTTATGCATCATTTTGCAACATTTAATGCAGTTGATCCATCTTCCCTGCTGAGATTGATTGTGTCCGGGATAAATAAGGCAGGAGAGTGCTGGAAGGTTGTTAAATATTGTATTTTTTCATCTTGCGCCACAGGGTGGAGCGGTTGATAGCGAGTGCCGATGCGGTTTTGCCTTTATGCCAGTTATATTTTCGCAATGTATCCAAGATGAGGGTTTTCTCGCTATACCCAATTTCTGTCTCAAAGGTTCGGTTGTTTTCGCCCGGCGGACTGGATGCCATACTGCCTTGAAGCGAAAGCGGCAGATGATTTCGTTCGATGATTTTATTTTGACAAACAATCAGGGCGTGTTCGATGATGTTTTCCAATTCTCGGACGTTACCGGGATAATCGAAATTTAACAGCACTTCCAGGGCATCATTCGAAAATTTCTCGACCCGCGTATCCCGGGTTGCACACAGGCGTTTTAAGATATGAGAGATTAAAAGCGGAATGTCGCCCCTTCTGTCCTTTAATGCGGGTAGATCCAGCCGCATCACATTAAGCCGGTAGAAAAGATCTTCTCGAAATCGTTTTTCTTTGACCAAATGCCCCAAATTTTGATTGGTGGCCGAAATGATGCGCACATCCACTCGGGTGGTTTTTCTGCTGCCCAGGGGATAAAACTCCTTGTCCTCCAATACCCGCAGTAGTTTGGCCTGAAGCGACAGCGGCAAATCTCCGATTTCATCCAGAAAAATGGTTCCGCCGTTGGCTTCCTGAAACCGGCCCGGTTTATCATGGTCCGCACCGGTAAAAGCGCCCTTCACATAGCCGAACATCTCAGATTCAAGAAGATTATCGGGCAGGGCCGCGCAGTTCACCTTGACCAGGGCCTTTTTAGAACGTTTGCTGGCGTTGTGGATGACTTTGGCTAAAACATCTTTTCCGGTACCGGTAGGACCTTCGATAAGGACAGTGGCATCGCTGGCAGCTACAACGGGCACGATTTCGAAAATTTTTTGAATGGCCGGATCCTTTCCCACCATGTCATAAAATGTATACCGGCCTTTGATTTCACTGTTAAATTGATACTTCAGCGATAAATCGGAAAATGTTGCCAGCCCACCAACGATGCGCCCATCTTCATTTTTTAGCGCTATGTAGTTGGCGCGCATTGGAATTACTTGCCTTTCTCGGGTCTGGATCTCGCCGGCGGGACTCGAGCGCGCCCGGCCATCGGCAATCGTTTCATTCAGCAGCAGCATATCGCGATTGGCGGTTTGGCCGAATACGATACTGCAGGACTTTCCTAAAACATCACCCCGGCTAAATCCCGTGATGGTTTCAGCTCGATGGTTAAAAAAGGTAATGTGGCCGCCGCGATCTACGGTCAAAACCCCGATGTCAAGGTTATCCAGAATGATTTTTAGACGGCGATCATCATGCCGGACGCGCTCTAATAGATCTTTGAAAACAGAATGGTCCTGAAAGATTTCCATCCATCCCAAAAGCGTTTTATCCGTTCCAAAAATGGGCGATACAATCCGGGTGATGCTGTGCTTTATATTCTTTTTATTGATGAACTCAAAATCTACACAGTTGGCTTCAAGGCCGTTTGGATCTGCTTCTAAATATTGACATCTCCCTCCGCACAACGAATCAAGCAGCATTTGATGACAGCTTTTTCCCCGCAGATCTGATTCATTGTACCCCGTGATGAGCTCCGCGGAGTGATTCACAGAAAGTATTTTACGATCGGCAGCAATTACCATTGCACCCATTGAGAAGGTATCTAGAATGTCACCCAGCTGCCGGTATCTTGTGAGAAGATCATTCATGGTGTTTGATTCGGTCTAATTTGGTTTCGGACTTGCAGGAATCCGTACCAAAAATGTAGATCCAATGCCTTGTTTAGATTCAACATCAATCTCGCCATGGTGTTCATCAATTATTTTTTTGGTGATCATCAATCCAATGCCGGTGCCCTCCGATCCTTTGGTCGAAAAAAAACGCTTGAAAATATTCTGCTTTATTTTGCTGTTCATCCCGCAGCCATTGTCACTCACCTGGTATTCAACTCCCCAGCCACGCTTTTGTATGGTACGAACCGTCACCTTTTTGTCCGGGGCGTCCGGGTCACCCTTGACGCAGGCATCGATGGCATTGGTCACCAGATTCAGCAGGCAGCGGCACATGAGATCGGGGTCCAGCTGGCAGGGGCTTAGATTCTGACATAAATCGCTGATCAGATCGATACCATGATCCTGGGCCCGGAGCCGCATCAAATCGACAACTTCAATCGCCGGTTGGTTGGGATCGCAGATCTGAATATTCAAATCAGTCGCCTTGGCATAATTGAGCAGATCCAACGACAGGTTGGTAATTTTATCGACATTGCCCTTGATCATTTCCCAGCCCTGTAGCAGATACTTCTGATTGGCAAGCTCGATGCCTTTTTCCAGCACAAAAGCACCGCCTTTGAGGCCCCCGGTAATATTCTTAATGGCGTGAGACAGCCCTGCTACCGTCTGCCCTACGGCCGCCATCCGTTCGGCTTCAACCAGCTTCCTGGTTTTATCTTCGACCAATTGTTCGAGATTGTGGGTATAATCGCTGAGTTTTCGGCGCATGCCGATTCGTTCCTGGGCCCGATTTAAAGCGATTTCCAGAATCTCATCGTTGATGGGTTTGGTGACAAAATCAGTGGCTTCGTATTTTACGCTTTTAATGGCGAGATCCATATCACCATGTCCGGTAATCATGATGACTTCTGTGTCCGGGCTCATCTTTTTAAGGCGACGTAATAGATCAATTCCATCCATTTCCGGCATTTTAATATCCGTCAGCACAATCGATGGCTGCACATCCTTGAAAATGCGCAGGGCATTCACACCATTTTCAGCAGAGTGCACCGTGTAGCCCAAATCTGCCAGCGCAATGCCAAGCACTTTTCGAATGCCGGCTTCATCATCGACGAGTAAAATTGATTTTTCCATCAGTCGTCATTTGAAATCGGAAACTTCATTATAAAGCTAGCACCCTCGCCATCATTGGAAACTGCCTGGATGCTGCCCTTGCAATCCTTTATGATTTGGTAACTTATCGAAAGGCCCAGTCCGGTGCCTTGACCGACTTTTTTGGTGGTAAAAAATGGTTCAAATAACCGCCCCCGAACAGCTTCCTCAATACCATGTCCGGTATCGCTGACCACGACCATAATTTCTTTGCCATCGGAGCTGGTTTTCAAGGAGATTTTCTTAATCACTTTGCCGGGTGGACAAGCCTGCCATTTCTCATCAATGGCATCCCGTGCATTGATCAGCAGATTGATAAAAACCTGCTCCAGACGGTCGGGATCTGCCAAAATCAGGGGAAGATCCTTCTCAAGATCCCAAAGGGTTTCAATTCCCCTGACTTTCAGTTGTTGACCCAGTATTTCAAAGGCTTTTTCCAGCACCTGGTTAACCTGGACCTTTTCCAAAGTGGTATCCGACTTTCTGCCAAATTCTCGCATATGATTGATGATCTTGGTAGCACGATCGACATACGAATCGATCTCTTCTGACATGGTAAATAGGACGTCATCTTCAATCTTCTCTTTCTTATTAATTTTCTTCATAAAAAAACGGCTTGCGGTTTTGATGACAGTCAGGGGCTGGTTCAGCTCATGGGCGACGCCGGTGGCCATCTCCCCCAGGGTTGCCATTTTGCTAGCCTGGATAAGTTGCTGCTCGGTTTCAAGTCGCCGGGTAATATCGCTGGTTGTTACCAAAAAAACCTTTCTTCCCGGGTATTCAGATGGGGAAATCCGAATGTTGACAAAAAGAGTGCCCCCTTTTTTGTTTAAATGCCGGGCCTGATTGATCACACTCGAGTTTTTGATCATTTTTGCATAGTGCCCTTTTTGCTCTGGGCTGAACAGGTCCAAAAACGATTTATTGATAATCTCACCCTTCTTATAGCCATAAACGCCTTCGACACTGGTGTTGCAATCGAGTATTTCAAGGGTGTCCATATTCAAAACAAAGACGGGATTGGGGATGTTATCAAATATGGCGTAATATTTTTTTTCGGATTTTTTAAGCGCTTCCTCCAGCAGCTTTGTTTGGGTCACATCGAGACTCATCTCCATGGCTGCGACAATTTCGCCCTTTTCGTTTTTAATTGGAGATGTCCGTACAACCCAGTGGGTAGGACTGCCGTCTTTATTAACTCCCCTTTCTTCACTGAAATGCGACAAGCCGTCTTCAAATGTCTTTTCAACAGGACAAATAACACATTTTTCTTGCCGCCCTTTATAGGCGGCATAACAATAATCCCCAGGATGGGGTTTGAATTTTCTATAAAATTCTTGATTGTATTTGATCAGTTTGTAATTGCGGTCTTGAACGGTGATAATGCAGGGGACCAGTTCGAACAGGCTCTGGTACTCATCTCGCTGCTGATTCAATTCCGCCTGTTTTACCTTCACATTTGAAATGTGATTTTTGCGGAGCTTTTTTAGGAATTTTAACATTGACGGTCAAATTTCCGATGAGGGTCTATTTTTATATAAACTTTTTATCTGTTCGTAAAAGACGCCGTATGAGGTGGCCAAGGTCTCCCGCGTCCGGCGGTTTTTCCATGTATGCATGGGGCTCAGGCAGCTGAGATCCCTTGAGGGAGCTGAGCATTCGAATGGAATGAAAGAAGGTTTTTTTGGCGATGGCAGACAAAATAATAATCGGAATATCAGAAATGCGCCGATCGCTTTTAAATTTCTGGTAAGCTTGGATGCCGTCATCAATTTTTGGCATCATGACATCAAGGATGACAAGTGCCGGAGGGATCAATTTGGCTTTTTCGGCAGCCTCCACCCCATCTTCGGCGACCATGGCTTCAAACCCCATAGTTTCCACAACCGTCGAGACAAAAATGCGCATGTCCAGCTCGTCATCCACCACCAGAATTGTTTTATTTGCCATCTTTGGATTCCATCACTAAAATTTTGTGTTGGACAACCAGTTTGATCAAAGAAAGAAACTTAAAAGAAAAAGCGAATATCGAACCGCAGAATATCGAATGTCGAAGCAAGGAATGCCGCCGCTTTTATTTAAAAGGCCAGAGCGAAGCGATTCCATCCTTCGAAATTCAGTATTCGTTATTCAATATTCTGCGGTTCGCTCTTGAAGTTTCAGATAACGGCCTTCGACGCCTGTAGATCCTGTCTGATTTTTTTTAAATAGAATCCATGCCTCTAATTATTACGTTACTGTATTTATTAATCTATGCACTTGGTTGTATCTTATCGATCCATTCAATATTAAACCTGACTTCCATCAAACATGCGCTATGGCGGTGTGACCTGAAATTTCACTGCTGGTGGTGCATAAATCCGATACGGATAGTCCGTGAACATCGCTGTTGCCGGTCAACCTGGCAAAATCTTTGAGTTCTTCGGTGGAAACCCGAAGAAAATTTTCCAGCCTTTGGGCAGCCTGGTCAATATCCAGGCGGCGACGCAACTCGGGATCCTGAGTGGCGATTCCCATCGGACATTTCCCTGTGTTACATACCCGATACTGCTGACAGCCGATGGCGATCAGCGCAGAAGTACTGATGGCCACGGCATCTGCCCCCAAGGCCAGGGCCTTGGCAAAATCAGAGGAAATTCTCAAGCCACCGGTTATCATGAGGTTGATATCGGTGGCGTCATTCTCATCCAGATATTTTCGTGCCCGATAAATCGCAAACAGGGTCGGTATGGAGGTGCTGGCCTTGACGAATTTGGGTGCCGATCCGGTGGCACCGGCCCTTCCGTCCAGAGTAATGAAATCCGGTTCCGCATACACGGCAAACGCCAGGTCGGCTTCGATATCTCCGGCA
>JASFSK010000277.1:0-6474 GCA_050114455.1 Desulfobacterales bacterium
CAAAAGCGCCCGGAAACGAATGCGGGGGCCATATTCAGGCGTGATAACCAGATTGTTCTTGCCAATGCATCCCAAGCCAGCCATCACCGCCGCATCTTTTAAAAAAATTCCGCCTTTTTCAAGAAAATAAGGCAGTTTATATGTTTTGACAGAAAATGTATTTTCAATCCATTCGGACAATTTCTTATTGATCTGCACAAGGATACGGTTTCCTGGCGTTCCCTTGCCATCCCACCAGTCTAGTTCCGGTTTATCGGCGTTGTGCACGACTCCGATCACAACTGCAGATACAGCATCTTCCGGCCAAGCCACCGCCTCGTGCTCGACATTGTTTTTTGCTTCTCGCCAATGCACTTTGAGGTTCATACCGATTTTAGAATAGATCCGGTGGGACGGCGACGTTTTCAGAGATTCGACACGGGCAACCCCGGCAATGGCTGCGCCCAATAATGTGGCTTTTTCAACAATTTTTTTGGTCAATTCCGAGCTGGAAAACGAATTCATGGTTTTTCCCTTCCATCCATGATGCCCTCGGAGGTATTTATATTGACTTTCAGTTTGACTGGTTGGCATGGCTCAGTTGCGACTCAAAAATGAGACAACGTCCTCTTTTGATATAGCTAATGAACAAATGTCTTTGAATAAACATTGATTATTACTACCCCAGCGATGATTAATCCCATACCTATTGCTGCAGGCATATCTGGGATTTGTTTGTACAAGATCGCACCGACAACTGCAACTAAGACGATTCCTACTCCCGACCATATAGCGTAAGTGATGCCAACTGGAATAGTTTTTATGACAAGTGTTACAAGATAAAAAGAGATGCCATATCCAATAATGACTATCAGACTTGGTATGAGATTTGTAAATTGTTCAGATGCTTTTAATGCAGATGTAGCAACTACTTCTGAAACTATTGCTACAGCGAAATATATGTACGTCATAGTCTGTCCTTTCGATGCCTTTTTGCTGGATTAGAGCCAACGATAGATAAATTGAGAGATTTTCAGACATAAAATTTGCCGAGAATTGATCACTTAGAATCTGGATACATGTAACAATTCATTGAATCAATCGCTAATTCATTTTCGCCTGTCTGCGACCCCTTACCAAAAAAACTACCAGCGGATAGATTAACCATGAAATTTCCCGAAATGTTCCCAGTCAAATTGATCGGAGGTTGGTCTGGGTAGCAGGATGAAGAAACGCCAAATAATGATCGCATAAACAACATCGATCATCCGTGCCAGTCTTTGCAGTTGCAAGGATGCACGCTTGTGTTTGGCCTTATCCTCCGGCATTTTTTTCATTGTTAAAATTTCAGGAACTAATTTTTTGAATGAAATTTACGATTGAACGACCTATTTCGCCCGGGGAGTCTTCTTGGATGAAATGCAAACCTTTGAAAGTGACTTCTTCCTGATTTAGAATAGCGTTCTTCATCTGAAAACATAAGTTCTTCTTTAATTTTTCAGTGGTCGGTTCCATATTTTGATTTTGTCATTTGCGGTGAGACCCGAAATCACCTCGATATTGATTCCATCCGACAGGCCCAGCTCGATGGTTCTTTTTTCAAAATGCTGAGGTGCCGTTTCAACTTCAACAAAGGCGGTTTGACTTTCAAACTGAAGCAGGCTCTCCTGAATGGCCAGCACCTCATTTCTCCTTTCCAGAACGATATCGGCATTGGCACTGTAGCCGGCCCGGATGAAATGCGACGATTTGAGTTTGAGTCTTGCTTTTATTTCAAATTGAACAGCGCCCTTATCCTCAACCCCTTTGGGTGCGATGTACTCGAGAATGGCATCGAATTTCTCATTTTCAATGGCGCCGATGGAAAGGATCAGATCCATCCCGGGTTTAATTTTGCCAACATCGGATTCATCTACTTTTCCTTTAAAAATCATTTCCCTCATGTCCGCTACTGTGGCGATGGTCGTGCCGGCATTCAAGGGATTGGTTTCAGTAACAAAATTGCCCTCTTCCAACGGTATGTCCAATACCATGCCATCGATAGTGGAACGGATCAGGGTGTTCGTCGTATCGGCATATTTTTTGGCAACGCCCTCTCGGATCAAAGTCAGATTGTTTGCCGCCGCTTCCAATTCTTCCTTGGCGTTGCTGAAGGCAAGTTCGTACTGAAGAAATTCAGATTCCGCAATGATGCCTTTTTTAAACAGCGCTTTGCGCCGCTCGCACTCCCTGTCTTTATCTTTCAAATTGAGCCTGGCTTTTTTCAGTCTGGCCTCGGCATTATTTAGCGTGACCATGTCCGGGATAATTTTGATTTTGGCGATCCGGGACCCTTTTGTTACCACATCACCGGATTCCACATAAATTTTTTCAACCACACCGGAGACCTGGGGTTTAATCTCTATTTCTTTCCGAGGTGTGACCGAACCGGTCGCCACCGTTTTTTTGATGATATCCGTTTCAAAGGGCGTGGTGGTTTTAAACACCACCGTTTTCTTTCTGGACTTGTTGTGCAGATAGAAAATGGTTCCAGCGAAGACAACCAGAATGAGCAAAAATATCAGCAATTTTAAAATTAATTTCATTTTCCGGTCCGCCGTTTATACCATTTAAAGTGCTATCATAATCTTAGTACCCTTTTCTATCAAAAATTCGTTGTAATCCTATTATCATCATGATGCTGGATACTAAATTTAAAAAATAATTATCTACAGATTATCGAGCATCAAGTATCCAATAACATGTCGCTTCTGGAGCTGAGATTGATAATAGAGATATATGCTATTTGGGTTACCGACCGTTGTGCTACCAGCTATTCATTCCGAATGGCCTCAACCGGTTTGATGCTAACAGCCCTTTTGGCCGGAAGCATTCCCGCAAAGGCACCCGAGATGATCAGAACGATCAATGCGGTGGTCGCCACCGAGAGACTGACTTCCGGATTTTTGAAAAATTCCGATCCCCCACCGGCGCCTTTCAGTGCGGCAGCTGCCATTTCGGTGATGCCGACACCAAAAACAAGGCCGAAATAGCCGGCCACTGTGGTCAGCAACACCGATTCAAGAATAATTTGACTGACAACGGCAAACGGCGTCGCACCGATAGCGCGTTTGATGCCGATTTCGCGCGTACGCTCCTTTACGACAAACAACATAATATTGCTGACGCCGATCACCCCGGCAATGAGCGTGCAGATACCGACAAACCATATCAAGGCGTTTATGCCGATAAATAGATTGTTCATTTTTTTAAACTCTTTTTCGGTATTCCAATGGCCGATGGCATGGACGTCATCTGGCGCCACTTGATGGCGTTCGGCCAGAAACGCAATGGCCTTTTTTTCAACCTCTGAAGCCGGCACATCCTTTCGGGCAGTCAGCGAAAACCAACTCACCAGATTGCCGTAGTTAAACGCCTGCTGAAATACGGTAAAGGGGACAAATACCGACTGGGTTTCCTCATCGGCCTCATCGCCTTCTTTGCGGGACTCAAACGCCCCGATGACTTTAAAGTACACACCCTTGATCAGAATATACTGTCCGATGGGGTCCTCATCGGACTCAAACAAAATTGTGCGAACCCTGGTCCCGATTACCGCCACTTTACGCTTTTCCTTTAAGTCCAGGTGATTAATAAATCGGCCTGACACGATGTCCATCAACGAAATATAGGCGATTTCCGGGTAGTCGCCATAAACGTTAAATGCCCCATCTTTCTTTCCTCTGGTAACATTGGTGACCTTGCGGAAACCGCCCAACTGATTGCGAGGGGCCAGATGCTCGATTTCGGGGATGTGATTTTGAAGAGCGGCGGTGTCGTCATTGTCAAAGTTGAATATTCGGCCGCGGGGAAAACCCTTAAACGGTTTGGTGGTCGGCCGGGTCCAGAGAAATACGCTGTTGGCGGCCAGACTCTGAAAATCATGCATGGCACCGTTGTAAAGACCGGTTCCGGCCCCTAGCATGATGATCAGCATAAAAATGCCCCAGAACACACCGAAAGCGGTCAGAAAGGAACGCAATTTATTCTGTTTAAGCGTACTGGCGATTTCCAGCCAATTGTCCCTGTCAAGAATCATTTATTCAGTTCGCAGAGCTTCCACCGGCAAGATGTTGGCGGCTTTTCGCGCCGGTATGAATCCGGCAATCAACCCCGCCAATACCAGCAAAATGACGGCACCGATCGCAGCCTTGAAATCTACCTGTGGGTTTTGAAAGAGCTCGACCGCTGGCAGGTGGGATGATGCCAGTTCAATGATGATCACACCGGCCATCAGTCCGATATAGCCCGAGAATGAAGTAATTAGGACGGCTTCGGTTAAAATCAAGTTGATGATCGACGCGGGCGTGGCCCCCAGAGCTTTTCGAATGCCAAGCTCCCGGGTTCTTTCTTTGACGGAAATGAGCATAATGTTGCTGACGCCAACAATGCCTGCGATAATCGTTCCCACGCCGATCAGCCAGATGAATATTCGGATACTACTGAACAGATTTACAAATTTTTGATAGTCTTTAAGGCTGTTCCAAATTCTAAGCGCCTTCTCATCGGCGACGTCAAAGTTATGCCTTTCCGACAGACGTTTACGGACCTGCTGTTCCATTTTAAGGCCTTTTTCGATGCTAGCCCGACCGGCGGTAAACATCAAGGCGTGAATCCGGTTGCCACCGCCGAACACCTTCTGGACTGTTGAGATTGGCAGATAAATCCAGCGCAGGGGCCGCTCGGATCCTTCATCGAAGTGCACCCCGACAACTTTAAATGCGACCCCGTTGATATTAATGTATTTCCCGATGGCCGATTCCTTCCCGAAAAGCTGCTCCTGGATCTGGGTACCGATCGTGGCAATTTTGCGAAACTGCTCAATATCAATTTTGTTTATCAATCTTCCTTCGGCAAGGATGGTTTTTTCCAGATAGCGATCCTCAGGATGGCCGGCAACAATATTAAAGGCACCGTATTCTTTTTTATATGTGACGAGATTCTTGTCCCATAAATAGAATCTGGCTGTTATATGCTCAATGCCCGCGACCGAGGATTTTATTTGCTCATAATCCTTATTGGTAAATTGAATATGCCGCCCGGGCTGCAATCCTTTATATGGTTTGCTGGTTTGTCCGCTACGAACCCAAATACTGTTGGTGGCGAAATTTTTGAATTCGGCTTTGACTCCATTTTCAATCCCGGTGCCCGATCCCAGCAAAATGATCAGCATAAATATGCCCCAGGACACACTGAAACCGGTCAGCAGGGTCCGCAATTTATTTCTGTGGATCGTGCTGTAAATTTCTTGCAATTTGTCGGTGTCAAACAGCATCTAATTTTACTCCGAAAGATTATCGATATTTCCGTCTCTCAATCGTATTGTCCGGTCGGTCATCGCCGAGATATCGTACTCATGGGTGACGATGATCACGGTTACACCGTCTTGATTGATGGTTTTCAACAAGTCCATCATTTCGTAGGAGGTTTCCGTGTCCAGTGCACCGGTGGGCTCATCGGCTAAAATGACTTTGGGCTTCGATATCATGGCCCTGGCGATAGCGATGCGCTGCTGTTGGCCGCCGGACAATTCGCCCGGCAGATGATCGGCCCAATTGCGCATGCCCATTTTATCCAATAATTCTATTGCGATAGCGTTTCGCTTTCGTCGGGCTATTTTTTGATAATAAAGAGGCAGGGCGACGTTTTCCACCGCACTTTTAAAGGGAATCAGATTGAAGGCCTGGAATATGAAACCAAAAAATCGATTTCTGAAATAGGCCGCCTGCCGTTCGCTCATTTTTTCAATTTTGCGACCATCCAGTTGATATTCGCCGGAATCCTGGGTATCCAGCAGGCCGATAATATTCAGCAGCGTCGACTTGCCCGAACCCGAAGGGCCCATAATCGAAACCAGATCACCGCTGTCGATCGTCAGATCGATGCCTTTTAGAACATGCAGTTCATTGCTGCCCATTGCGTAAGTTTTATGCAGGTTGCGAAGTCTGATCATTTTAATGCCAAAATAACAAAACCCCGTCTTTCAAACTGAAAAACGGGGTATATTGTGTGTTCGATCATGCAGCCCCCTTGCCTGGGGTTCGCCGATATTATTTGCTTCTATCCATGCTCACTGAGCTAGTTTCCATCCACAAATGGTCTTTTTGCCCAATCTCGGCGTCAATCGGCGCGCTTGCTTGTGCGGCGTAGTAAACTACGCCTCCGCACAAGCGCTTGATTTCCTTGACCTTGGGCAAAAATCCGCATTTCTGGATTGGAAACACCAAAAGGTGCCCGTCTCTGATAAAGGACTTTTATGGACGGGCACTAACTAACACTTAACTAGTAATTTACTAACATCTTTTTAATGTGAGCATGTATCAATAGGGTTCAACGAGGTACACTTGGCGTTAAAACTATTACCAAAGGAGAAAAATTATGAAATCGGTAGACAAAACAGTTAAGTACAATAAGGGTGTTACCCGGCGTGATTTTATCAAAACATCGGTGGCAGCC
>JASFSK010000278.1:0-6467 GCA_050114455.1 Desulfobacterales bacterium
GACGCCCGTGCCATTTCTTTTTTCAAGGAGTTAATTGTTGAGTCGATATCTTCCAAGGACTTATAAGCGGCAACTGTTTCCGCAATACGATCGGCGCTGGAATCTTCCTGCTCACTGCTAAAATCAAAGACCTGGGTGATATCTTTCTGGATGGTTTCAGGCGTAATATTGTGTACCCGGTTGTAGGCTTGTTGAATTTTACGGCGCCGGTTGGTCTCCTCAATGGCAAGACTCATGGAATGGGTGACAACGTCTGCATACATGATCACCCTGCCCCGGGAATTGCGGGATGCACGCCCACAGGTTTGAATCAAGGATCGGGTCGAACGTAAAAAACCTTCTTTGTCGGCGTCAAGAATTGCCACCAGGGAGACTTCGGGAATATCAAGCCCTTCACGCAGAAGGTTGATTCCCACCAACACATCGAATTCCCCTTTTCTCAGGTCACGGATAATGTCGATGCGTTCAAGTGTGCTGATATCGGAGTGTAGATAGCGAACTCGGATACCCAGATCTGAGTAGTACTCTGTCAAATCTTCTGCCATCCGTTTCGTCAGGGTGGTTACCAAAACTCTTTCGTGGCGATTTTGATGATTTAGTATTTCTTCCAACAAGTCGTCGACCTGGTTTTTGGCACTGCGAACCTCAATGGCCGGGTCGATCAAACCGGTAGGTCTGACGATCAGTTCGACCAGAGAGCCTTTGGCTTTGTCAAGCTCATACTTCGCAGGCGTCGCCGAGACATACACCACCTGGGAAATCCGTGCATTGCTTTCTTCAAATTTCAACGGCCGATTATCCAAGGCCGAGGGCAGGCGAAATCCATATTCCACCAGCGTTTCTTTGCGTGATCGATCCCCTCGATACATACCCCGCAGCTGGGGAACGCCGATATGGCTTTCATCAATGAATAACAGAAAATCATCGGGGAAATAGTCCAACAACGTTGGCGGGGGCTCCCCGGGCGACCGTCCGGTCAAGTGACGGGAATAATTCTCGATGCCGTTGCAGTAACCTAACTCCTGAATCATTTCCAGATCAAAGTGGGTGCGTTCCTCGATGCGTTGGACTTCAATCAATTTATTTTCTTGATGGAAGTATTCGATTCTTTGTTTGAGTTCTGCGATAATCGTTTCAATGGCTTTTTTCAACGTTGTTTTTTGGGTCACATAATGGCTGGCCGGGAAAATGGTAGCCTGCTTCAGACCATTGATCACGGTTCCCCGCAGGGCGTCAATCTCCGCAATGGCCTCAATTTGATCTCCGAAAAAATCGATGCGGAGGGCCCGGTTTTCTTCGTATGCCGGGAAGACTTCGACCCGATCTCCCCGGACCCTGAAAACGCCGCGGTGAAAGTCCATATCGTTGCGTTCATACTGCATCGATACCAGCTTGAAAAGAAATTCATCCCGGCCGAATTCCATATCGTTTTTAATGTCAACCCGCATATCCAGGTAATCTTCGGGGGCGCCCAGACCGAATATACAGGAAACACTGGCCACAACCACAATGTCTCGACGAGATAATACCGAGCGGGTGGCCGAGTGCCGCAACTTATCGATCATCTCGTTGATTGACGAATCCTTTTGAATATACGTGTCGCTGGAAGGAATGTATGCTTCCGGTTGATAATAGTCGTAGTAACTCACGAAATATTCAACGGCATTTTCGGGAAACAGCTGTTTGAATTCATTGTAAAGCTGTGCCGCAAGCGTTTTGTTCGGTGCGATAACCAAGGTCGGTTTATTGACTTTGGCGATGACCTGGGCCATGGTGAAGGTCTTGCCCGATCCGGTCACACCCAGCAAAACATTATGACGCTTTCCTTTGATCAGGTTACGGGCTAATTTTTCGATTGCTTGCGGCTGGTCGCCGGTTGGCTTAAAATCGCTGGTTAGTTTGAAATCGGACATTGATATTTTTCTTGAATACCCTTTCCACGTTGTTTTATAAATATGAGGCAAGCGCTCATGCTATCAAATTAGGATCTTCTTTCATAAACGTCAACCGGGGTTTTAAACATCAATAAATTATTTCGCCAAAGGGAATTGACACCCGCACACGGAAGATGTAAATTAATCCAATCAAATATGACCAAAACATATCCGTGTTTTCGGATAGTAAACCAGTCTTGATTTACCAGTCTTGATTTAAAGGAGGACACGATGGCCCGAAAAGAAGTTTCTGTAAAAATTCAACCCAAAAAGGGATCGGAAGAGGCGTTTTTTGCAGAACAGGATCAAAAAAAACTCCGGGAACTCAGGCAAAAAGTCTCCGACGAAGCCTCAAATAAGTATTCTGAAGAGCACAAGTACCATTGTTTTCGATGCGGCACCAAAAGTTTGGCCGAAATCGATGAAGGTCGGGTCAAGATTGACATATGCGTCAATGAAAATTGCGGTGCAATTCATTTAGATCCCGGTGAACTCAAAGAAATCATCAAAGATCAAAGCAAGCTTTCTGCTGCAAAAAATGCCTTCTTATCGGTTTTTAAGTAAGATTGATGGAATTGACCCTTTACCAAATAGATGCATTCGCTGAGAGAGTTTTTGAAGGCAACCCAGCCGCAGTTTGTCCGTTAAACGATTGGCTGAATGATGCGGATCTGCAAGCCATTGCCGAAGAGAATAATTTGTCGGAAACCGCATTTTACGTGCCGTTCAAGGAGGGATACCATTTACGTTGGTTTACGCCGAAGGCCGAGGTGGATTTGTGCGGCCATGCTACCTTGGCTTCCGCCTATGTTATTTTTAATTTTTCAAATGATACCAAAGATACGGTTCATTTCGAAACCAGAAGCGGCAGATTGAGGGTTTCAAAAAAACAAGAATGTCTGGTAATGGATTTTCCCTCCCAACCCGGCAATCCCTGTGCATGTCCGCCGCTGTTGGTTGAAGGATTGGGGAATGAACCGGCTGAAGTGCTATGCTCGGAAGACTATCTGGCGGTTTATCCAAATGAACGAGAAGTGATCACCTTGAAACCTGACTTCAACGCCTTAAGCCAACTCGACCATCGCGGTGTTATTGTGACCGCCCGGGGCGAGAATGTGGATTTTGTCAGCCGTTTTTTCGCACCCAGCTACGGCATCAACGAAGATCCCGTTACCGGCTCTGCCCATTGCGCCTTGACCCCCTATTGGGCAGGCAAGCTGAATAAAACCAAACTGAGTGCCAAGCAGGTTTCAAAACGCACCGGTTACATTGACTGTGAACTAAAAGGCGATCGTGTGCTTCTGTCGGGCAAAGCTGTTCTTTACATGAAAGGAACAATCACCTTTTAACTCAATCATCAGCCGCCGCCATCTAGGGGAAATAAAGTTTAAACAACAATAGGGTTACCGCGTTTTTTTGTCTTGTGGTGCAGACTTGATCGCTGCTAGCGGCTTTTGACTTAAATACCGGAGGCGTGAAAGTCAGTCAACATTCACACGTTACACCTGTATGGGATATTATATTATTGAATTGAGCGGGTTTGCTGATACTCTGGGAGCATCAATCGCAATTTCCCGCTCAGGTATCGTCTAATCCCATTTTATCCTCAAAATTCAAATTTTTTCGCTCGAAAAGCTTCTAGATAATTCATACAGAATTCATCACTGCCGACCAGCGCTTCGGCGGCGATGATGTTGGCCATCATTTTTTGATCCAATGGATTGACAATCGCGCCGTCCAGTCCCTTGGCAATCGCCATCACCATGAACGTCTGATTTAAAAACTTTCTTTCCGGTAAGCCAAAAGAAATGTTGGAAAGCCCACACATGGTATGAATACCTTTAAAGATGGTCATGATATTCTCGATGGTTTTCAGAAATTCCAGGCCATAGTCGGAGTTCGTAGCAACAGGCTGCACCAGGGGATCGACATAAATATTTTCAAGCGCTACATTTTTTTGCAACAGCCCGTTGATCAGTTTGTCGGCAATTTCCATGCGATCCTCAGCGGTTTCCGGCATCCCGGCATCGCTCATGCACAGGGCGACTACCTTAAAATCCGTGCCGGCCACAATGGGCAGTAAAGCATCGTAGCGCTCTTTTTCCAAAGAAATCGAGTTGATCATGGGAGTCCCTTTGTGCACAGCCAGAGCCGTTTCGATTGCCCGGGGGTCTGGGCTGTCGATACTGCAAGGCTTGTCGGCAGCTGCCTGGGCGGTTTCAACCAGCCACTTCAAGTATTCGGCTTCCTTGCCCACAAAAACCCCGGCGTTCACATCGATGTAATCGGCTCCATTTTCAGCCTGATCCCGGGCGAGCTTTTTGATGGCTTCGACATCGTTATTTTCAATGGCGGTCCCCACACTTTTTCTACTGGCATTGATGAGTTCTCCTACGATGATCATAATTTCCTCCGTTGGTCAGATGTATTTTAATCTTTGAAATTAAATGAATATGCCTTGAAATCTATCTATCATTTTCCATCAATTTTTCATAGAGTCTTTGTTGACGGTCAATTGTTTGCCGGTAAACTGCAGAACGTTGTGCATCCGGGAAATAAGTCTGGTCATCAAAAAGCGGGATATCCCGCAATTTCTTGATAATGCCCAAAGTTTCAAAGGCCAGCAATGCCGCTCCGCGGGCCGATCCTTCGCGGACGCCCGATACAGTGATTTCCTGACCCAGCACATTCGTAATAATCTGCAACCAGGCCGGCGAATTTTGAATCGCACCACCACCGGCCATGATTTTAACATTATCCGGTAACAGCTGTGATAGCCGTTGAAACACCAGGGCTATCCGGCAGGCCACGGCCTCCATCCCGGCCTGCAAAATTTCCAGAGAAGAGGTTGCTTGGGAGATGCCATGGATAGTCGCCCTGGCATGCCCGCGCCAGCCGGGACTGCGTTCACCAGCTAAAAACGGCAACACGGTCAGGCCATGACCGTCGGCAGCCAGAGAGCTCAGTTTGGTTTCCAATATGGCCGGATCTTCCAGCTGCAGGGTGTCTCCCATCCATGCATAAAGACTGCCGCCTTCATTCAAGGCGCCGCCCGGCAAAGATCTTCGACTATCGATGCGGTAACACCATAAACCATCAGGCACTCGCTGGATTGGCTGTTCGACGACCACCCGGATCGCCGTGGTAGAGCCCATGGTCAATGCCACTCGCGATGGTGACATGCAGCCGCTACCGATATTGGCGGCAGCACCGTCGCCCACTGCTGACAGCCACGGCAAGTCCTTCAGTGCTGGCCAGCGTGAAGCGAATTTGCGGCAAAGCCCCTGTTTTGGAGAAGTGATATCTACCAGGGGGGAAAGCTGATTGATATCGACGGCAAGCCTTTGCAGCAGGGTTTCATCCCAGACAAGCCGATGACGGTCAAGCAGACCGCTCCAAGATGCCACCGAATAGCTGACGGTGGCTTCACCGAATAACACAAATTCGATATATTCGCCAATCGACCACCAGCGGTCGACCTGAGAAAAGATATCCGGACGACTTTTTGCCAACCACCGAAAACGAGCCGGCAGATAACTGGCGTGTAGATGACAACCGGTTCGATCATGGATTGCGCGTTCGTCTAATTCGGTGCGCAATCGGACCGCCTCTTTTTTGGCCCGGGTGTCTGCGTAAGTGTAAACCGGGGTTAAAGGTTTCGCCTTGCGATCAACCCCCATAATGTTGCCGACAAAAGTGCAGACAGCAACGGCAACTATCTTCGACACGATCAGAGCGCTGGCTTCAAGGACAGCATCGATGCCTTGCCAGACAACATCCAATATTTCAACCGGATTGGCTTCCGCAGCCCCGTCCTGAGATGTTTGCAGCGATATCGACTGACGAAATTGATGATCTTCGACGGCTCGACCTAAGGTGTCAAACAACAGGATTTTCACCGCGGAAGTGCCGATATCTATGGACAGGACCAGAGGGCCGTCAACCAAATGGGCCGGTATCACAGGTGAATTTGATTGCATCTCATCAGCAAAGTGTGTCAAGCTGCACCCAGCCGTCTCTGTTGTGTTTGATTATTTGTTTATCATCAGTCATGCCATTCTCCGCTCTGTGCCTGAAAAAGCGGATGAGGTCAAAAAATCATCTGCACCTTAAAAACTTCTGTCCGAGCATCGCCGCCCCTTTAAGAGACGACTCAGTCTCAAATCTATAAGTGCAATTTCGCATCCATTTTCTTTTAGCTCGAATCAAGGCGTCGTTGATCGCGCCACCGGATATCAGGATTTCATTTGCCAGGGGCATTTCAATCGAAACCTCCTTTAAATTTTCACGCTGGTATTCATAAAGGCCTTTGACCAAGGCTGCCAAGAGCTCTTCACGCGAGGTTTCCTGGGTCAACCCGCGAAACTCGGCCTTCAAGGGTTCCAACGAATACCTGGATCCCATTAGAAATGGCACATATGTCACGCCACTGTCGCGATCCAGCCACAAATCTATGGCCTCGGGGATAAAGTCACCATAAAATTCCGCTTCCGTCATTTCGATGCAAAACAGGTTTTTAAACCACTCCAATGC
>JASFSK010000279.1:0-6462 GCA_050114455.1 Desulfobacterales bacterium
GGGGTTGCCGACACGACCCCGCCCAATGCCGTTTTTGACAGACTCCGGCGTCTGGGTGATCGTGTGGCCCAGGAAGGTCGGCTTCCCCTGGCTGCCGGTGACTTTCGACCGATTTCGCCGTCAACCATGGATAAGTCGCCTGCGACCCCGGCACCTGAAATTTCTGACGACGAAGATTACAAAGTCATTCAACAGGATGTTCTCAAGGGCAACCGGGCCGGTATCAAAGAGCATGTTCAGGAGATGCTCAACCAGGGCTTAACCCCCAACGATATCCTTAATTTCGGTATGCTATCCACCATGGAGGTTATCGGCGCCAGATTCAAAACCGGTGAAGTATTCATTCCGGAAGTCTTGCTTTCTGCCCGGGCCATGAATGAAGCCCTCAAGGTTTTGGAGCCCTATCTAGCCAAAGAGAAAAAAGAGGCCAGCGGCAGGCTGATTATCGGTACCGTTCGTGGGGACCTGCATGATATCGGCAAAAACATGGTGGTTACCATGTTGCGCGGGGTCGGATTCGAAGTTGAAGATTTGGGGATTAATATCAACGTGGATGTATTTGTCAAAAAGGTCGCCGAACTGAAACCCGATATCCTGGGATTGTCGGCCCTGCTCACCACAACCATGCCGGAAATGAGAAAAATTATCAATGCCCTAGCTGAAGCCGGCTTGCGCGATCAGGTCAAGGTGATGGTGGGCGGTGCTCCTGTCAATGAAACCTATGCCCGGCAGATCGGCGCAGATGGTTACGCAGTGGATGCCGGGGAAAGCGTTGAGGTGGCCAAACGGTTGCTCGAATGATGCGAATTCTATATTATTTTAATTTTGGCCGTGGAATCCTTCGCCTTTAAAAACCGCGCAGCAATCCGCTTAACAGGCCGGAAACATCTAATAACCACGCGATCCCCAGAAAGATAAACGCAACCAGACTACCGGTGTTTAGCTGTTTCGATTGTTTAAAATCCATTTTATTCATCTCCTTTTCAGAGGCATTGCTTAACTCGCCGTGTCGCCAGATTATGGTAAGGATTTCTGCGCGATGACCTTCGGAAATTTTGACTGAAAGCCTTGGTGGAAATTTAAATGTTTTATTTTAGAATTGTTTTATTATAAATCTTTTTATAATTCTAAATTTTTGGCTTGTCAAGTCTAAAATGATTGCCGGCTAAATTTCCATAAGAAAAGGCGGTCTGCTGAGCATTGCAAACCACCTTGGAAAATGCGATAACAATCACCTCAATGATGATGGGGATTACAATCAACCGATTTTGATTATTTTTTCTTTTTTTTCGCAGCTGTTTTTTTGGTTGCGGCTGTTTTGGACCTTACCGACGCAGCTTTCTTTTTGACCGGGGTCTTCTTTTTGGCGGGTGTCTTCTTTTTGACCGGCGCTTTTTTCACTGCTTTGGCTTTCAGCGCCTTGGCTTGTGTCTTTTCTGCTTTTTCAACCGTCTTCGTCAGTTTTTCCACTTTTTTACCCAAGGCTTTGAATTCTTTTTGCAGCGCTTTCAGATCCTGTTTAATGGTCATCTTGTTCTCCTTCAATTTTCAGTACGGTTATTTTTTGGTCCGTCGGTAATTGTTTGATGCGGTATTCCATTTTAAGTGCATCGCTTTTACTCAGTTTAGAGCTGACTGCCATCAACTCAACCGGTCGGCGGGATCTTGTATACCTGGCCCCCTTGCCGGCATTGTGATCGATTAACCGGCTCTTTAAACTACTGCTGATACCACAATATAAAGACTTGTCCGAACACCGCACCAGGTAAACGACCCATTTTTTAATGTTGGCATCCGGTTACACGTGTTGATCGAGATGAAAAAACACGCCGATGTTGGCCGAACACGATTTTTTAAACAGAATCACCCGATCTTGGCAAACTACCAGGGCTCGCCGGTTTCATATCCCATTTGCACATCAAGAGGAGCTGAATGTTCAGTTGCGCTTTTCGGGTTTCAAATCGATGACGATTTTGCCGAAGTGCCGCGCGCTCTGCATGTAAGCGTAGGCTTCTTTCACCTGTTCAAACTTGAACACCCGGTCTATCACCGGATGAATCTTGTTGGTCTCTAAAGCCCTGTGAAATTGCACCTGCATTTCACGGCTGCCGACATAGATCCCATTTAAGGCAATGCTTTTGCGCAGAATGGACAAGGGATTGATCTGCCCGTCAAAGCCGGTCAGCACGCCAACCAAACTGATGCGACCGTTTAGTTTAACGGCCTCCATTGACTTTGCCAGTGTCCCGCCGCCACCAAGCTCAAGCACCAGGTCGGCACCAGCCTGAGATGTTTTTTCCACAACTAATTTTTCCCAATTCGGGTTTTTGCTGTAGTTAATCAATTCATCGGCCCCCATTTGTTCGGCCTTTTCAAGTTTTTCATCAGTGCTTGACAATATTATAGCCCGGGCTCCAATGGTTTTTGCCAGCTGCAGCGCAAACAGCGCTACCCCGCCGGTACCCTGAACAACGATGGTTTCGCCGGCTTGCAACTGTCCCCGAACAACCAGAGCGTTCCAGGCCGTCAAACCGGCACATGGCAGTGTCGCGGCTTCTTTGTAGGTCAAGTAGTCCGGAAATTTGATAAAACTGTCTTCCAAACCATACACACGCTGCGCAAGCATGCCGTCAGTCGGCACCCCGCCTCTGGCTGCTGCAAATTTGCAGGCATCGATATTTCCACTTTGCCAAAGCGGGAAAAAAAGCCCAACGACCCGATCACCTTTTTTCAGATGAGTGACCCCTTCACCGATCTCTTCAACTACCCCGGCACCGTCTGAAAGTGGAACCAATTCCTGGTTGACGCCACTGTTGGCCGTAATCAGGTCGCGGTAATTCAAAGAAACCGCATGCATTCGCACACATACTTCCCGTGGTGCAAGCGGACGTGGCTTGAGCTCTTGAGTTTGAAGTGCCTCTATTCCTTTTTCGCCGGGTTTTAAAATATATTTTTGCATGGGAACCTCCAATTATCGAGTATAAGGTTTTTCGGTTATGTAATTACAGAATCTTATTTCTACCTGAATCGGAACCCAAAAGAAAATCTATTTTTTCATGAACCTACCCATACCAACAGAGTATGGGATAATTTAAAGATTTTTTGGGGAATGTCCACAAATTAAAGAAAACTCCCGGCTGCTGATGCCAAAAAAACCTGCTCAGCCTTAATAGCCGACGATCTCACTGTACCGATCGTTGAAAAATTCCATCACCTCACGGCAGTATCAAGAATTTCCCGTCATGCCGGATTGTTTTTTAACCTTACTGGCAGATTCTTCAAATTCGGTGTTTACGACGTGTGAAAAATTATCGTGATGATCTTTGTAAAGAACTATCATTTATGCTATCAGTGATATGGTTATGTCGCCCCAGTGCTGTATGAAACCGGAGCGGGTGGGATTAATTTCGATACGGTCGACGCGTCTATTGACCAACGTTTTTTAATTACCTTTGCTATATTACAGGAGACTTTATGACCGTGCATTGGTGGGCTCGCGAAGGGTTGGATTATCGAGAAAATGAGTTGCATTTAGGGTGTCAAAATCTGGCGGATTTGGTGAAATCGGCCGGTACGCCAACTTTCGTTTATGATGCGTCCCGTGTCGCTCAAAATCTGGAACGTATCCACACCGCTTTGGACAAACATGCAGTCGACCATGAGATCTTTTTTGCTCTCAAGGCCAACCGTTATTTGCCCCTGGTAACTTTTCTGAAACTGAATGATCAATGCGGACTCGATGTTTGTTCGCCGAATGAACTGCGCCTCGGACGCCAAATTGGCTTTCGCGAAGAGCAGATCGTCTACACCAATACGTCAGTCTCTAAAGAAGATATCGAATGGTTGGCTAGGCATCCGCGCGTACATGTCAATGTCGATTCGCTGAGCAGCTTGCGTCGTCTGGCGACACGTTGCCCGGGACGGTCGATAGGGCTGCGTATCAACCCTCAAATGGGTGTCGCCTATCATGATCATCTTGCCTATTCGGGTGACCATATCACCAAATTTGGCATCTATGCGGACCGTTTTGTTGAGGCATTAGAATTAGCAAGTGAGTTGGGCGCGCCTATCAATACCCTGCATTTTCATGTCGGATCGGGCTATATGACGCCTGATTTGGCTAAATTTGAACGGGTATTATCCCGTGTGCATCCATTCGTCGAGCAATGTCCCACTGTGAAAACGCTTGATATCGGCGGTGGACTCGGAGTGCCGCTGCAGCTAGAAGACGAGGGGCTCGATCTGGATCAATGGGCGGCCGTCATTGCCCGTCATGCTCGTGAGCTGGGAGTAAAAATCCAGCTAGAACCAGGTGATTATTTGATAAAGGATGCAGGCGTTTTACTGGTGGAGGTAAATACAGTTGAGACCAAGCAGGGGACGTTATTTGTTGGTGTGAATGCCGGCTTCAATATACAGAATTCGTACGCCTACTACGATATGCCCTATGCGTTTGCCCCGCTGCGACATGATCCGGCCGCCCCACTCGTGAAACTCTCGATTGTTGGGAATATTAATGAAGCGATTGATGTGTTTGGCAAGGGAATTGAGATGCACCGGCCGGCCGAGGGCGACTATCTGGCCATTGTCAATGCCGGCGGGTACGGCTCTTCTATGAGCTCCGACCATTGCATGCGTGGCGAATTCAGTGAATACATTCTTTTGCCTGACGTTAATTTACACGTGAACCCTTAACCTGACCTCATCTGGTTAATGAAAAAAAAGCCAGCTCATGCGGCGACGTGCCCGGATGCTGCCTGTAAAGGTCTTTATTAAAGGATGCTGATGGCGGCTAAAAAACCTGTTTATAAAAACGAGAAAATCTGGTAGCATCCTCTCCGAGTTAGCCGCGATTTAATATGCCCATATTTATGTTGTGGTTTAAAAAAATTTGCCGTAGCGCTCTTGGTTCGTATTTCCAGCATGTTAAGCGCTGCAGCGGCATGTTGGAATCCAGCAATTTGATAGATTTCTTGAAGCGGACAGGTAAGATGTTCTTGCAGGGACATATCACTGGCTGAACAAAACCACGTGCAAAGGTAAATCGACCTTGAACGAGCCAACTGCCCAGCATACAAAAAGTGTCGTGAATTCAAATCCCGAAGATTTGACCAAGGCCATTGAAATCCGAGATCTCCATAAATCCTTTGGCGATCTTGAAGTGCTCAAAGGAATTTCCATAGACGCTTTTGAGGGGGACGTTGTTGCCATTATTGGCGCAAGCGGTTCCGGTAAATCAACGTTGCTGCGGTGCATCAACATGTTGGAAACGCCAACCCGTGGGTCGATCACGGTGCACGGCGAAACAATTGAGATGAAAAGTGATGGGCAAGGCGGCCAAAAACCAGCCAACAAAGCCCAGATCCAGCGTATTCGCACACGCTTGGCCATGGTATTCCAGAGTTTCAACCTCTGGCCGCACCTTACCCTTTTAGGGAATGTCATTGAAATCCCAGTACACGTTCTGGGGCGGCCCAGGGCAGAGGCCATCGAATCAGCGGATGTTTTGTTACACCGGGTTGGTCTGCATGACAAGCGCGAGGTCTATCCGGCCTTTCTTTCCGGCGGCCAGCAGCAGCGTGCCGCCATTGCCCGGGCGCTTGCCATCCAGCCGAAGGTCATGCTGTTTGACGAACCAACATCCGCTCTCGACCCGGAGCTGGTCGGCGAGGTACTGACCGTCATCGGGGATCTTGCCCGCGAAGGCCGCACGATGATGTTGGTCACCCATGAAATGAAATTCGCCCGGGAAGTGGCCAGCCGGATTGTTTTTCTTCACGATGGAATGGTTGAGGAGCAGGGCCATCCGGAGAAGTTATTCAGTGCACCGGATTCGTTACACCTAAAAAGATTTATCAGTTCGGTGTCATAGTCGATTCTAGCCCCACAGTATCAACTACAACCAAAGGAGATTGAAATGACTACAATGTTAAAAAAACTAATTCTCGTTGCAGTATTGATTGTCTTCAGTGCCGGCTTGGCATCTGCCCAAACGGTCCGGGTCGGGATTGCTGCCGAACCGTATCCGCCCTTTACTACTCCTGATGCATCCGGCAATTGGACCGGTTGGGAAATCGAGATTATGAAGGCCATCTGCGAAGAGGCAAAGCTCGACTGTGTGATTACGCCCACTGCCTGGGATGGTATCATCCCGGCGTTAATATCAAAAAAGATCGATATGATCATAGGCTCGATGTCGATCACTGCAGAGCGCCTGAAGTCCATCGATTTTTCAGACAAGTACTATAATACACCGACCGCGATTATCGGCACCAAGAGAATGAAATTCGATGCGACACCGGAAGGGCTCAAAGGTAAATATCTTGGGGTTCAGACAGCAACGATACACAAGGTTTATGCAGAGAAATATTTCACCGGCGCCAAAATCAAGGAATACCAGACCCAAGACGAGGTCAACCAGGATTTGGTCGCCGGACGCATTGACGCGACCCAGGCAGATTC
>JASFSK010000280.1:0-6440 GCA_050114455.1 Desulfobacterales bacterium
CACTATCCTGAGCCCGTTCTCATCTGCCAGGGCGACATACCCATCTGAAATATTTCGATTGATGGCCTGCATCCAGTTCTTGATGCGCGTGGAAACCGTCAGCCAAATGCGGTTTTGGCGGTCCCGCAGAACAAAATTCACCTTGCCGATCGGCTCACCGTCAATGGCGTCATAGAGTAAACGGGTTTGCCCATCTCGGGACATGATTTCCAGCACATCGGTCCCAAAATTGGATATCAGAATACCTCCATTTTCGGCAAAGGCAAGACCGTTGGGTAGGGTGCCCTCGGTGAACCGGGTGGCATCATCGGAAGCATCCTGAAACGATCCTTCAAAGGTTTGGGTGATGATCTTCTGGCTGCCGTCCGGAGATATCTTGACAACACCCCCCCGGGCGTCGGCCGACCAAAGGGTCCCGTTCGGTTCGGCCAATATACATTCGGGGCGCTGCAGGTCCTGTCCGATAAATTGAATATCTGCATGGTCGACCGTGAAACCGATGATTGGATTACTTGCCAAGTGTTGTCCTCCTTTCAAACAACGATGTTTTTAGAAAAAGTCCCACAACGCGCTTTTCCGTGTTTTTATGTATATTTTTGCCACCGAATACACCAACACTGCCATTGTAAATCATGCAAAAGGTCGTTTAGCAAACAAATTATAATCTAAAATGGAAGCAAGAATATTATCTCACCAAAACCAAACTGATTTGCGGAAAAACAACCACCAGTACCAGCACCACAATCATAATAAGTACATATGGAAATGCCCCGGCGAATACATCGTTGAGGGTGATGCTTTGGTCGTCAAGAGTGGATTTCACCACATAGGCGGCGATACCCAGGGGGGGCGTAATCAGTCCTACCTCGATCGCAATGACCGTCACCAATCCAAACCAGACAAAATTGACCCCCATTTCATACATAATGGGGTAGATCAAAGGAACAATAATCATCATGATGGATGTGGAGTCCAAAATCGTCCCCATCAACAATACAATCACCAGATAAATGGTCAGGATGGCATACAGCCCCAAACCGGATTCACTGATCCAGGTGGCGATAAACCCGGTAATACCCGAAAGGGCCAGCATCCGGCCGTAAATGTTGGCAGCAATCAACAAAAATAAAATAGAAACTGTGACGTGTCCGGTTTCCGTCAATACCTGCCAAAGCTTGGCCCAATTCAGCTGACGTTTACCCAGGGCCAGGAACAGGGCACCCAGGGCGCCCACCGCCCCGGATTCCGTCGGCGTAAACCAGCCGGCATAAATACCGCCAAGCACGAGGGACACCAGCAGTACGATCGGGATCAGTTTCCAGACTGCCTGGCCGGCGGTCATTTGCATTTCCGAAGTTTTGCAGGACCTGTCGACCAATTTTCCCACATAATCAGGAAACCGCCAGGCCATTAACAAAATCAAGCCACTGTATGCAACCGAAAGCAGGATGCCGGGCATAATACCGGCTTTGAAGAGATCCCCGATGGAGGTTTCGGTCAAAACACCGAACAGAATCAGCAAAAGGCTTGGTGGAATCAGCATTCCCAGTACGGATGACCCGGTCACAACACCCACGGCAAATCGCGGTTTATGGCCCAGGCGGACCATCTCGGGAACCGCAACCTTGGTAAAGACCGCGGCCGAGGCAATTGAAATTCCGGTCACGGCTGCAAAAATCGCATTGGCGGCAACGGTGGAAATGCCCAATCCACCGCGAATTCCTTTGAACAGGCGGTTGGCTACATCGAAAGTGTCCTTGCCGATGCCCGAAATTGAAATCAGCAGCCCCATCAGAACAAACAGCGGCACCACACCGAATATGTAACCTGAAATACTGTCTGATGCGGCCAATGCCAGTAATTTGCTGGCAATCGTCCAATTTCCTTTGATCAGCCAAACACCCAGCAGCGATAGCAGCATCAGGGCGATTGAAACATGCATGCCGGCATATATCAGAAAAAGGATCCCGCCGATGGATAGAAGACCTATTTGAATGTCCGTCACGGCGATCCTCCGCCGGTGGCCGCTTCTGCAGGCCCTCGGGCGGTCATTTTCTTAAAACTACCCAAGGCCATCAGTAAAAACTGAATGGTTCCGGCCAGACATCCGATTAGAATAATCAATTTGACCGGCCAGACCGGTGCCATAAAATCCCCCTGCGCCCCCACATACTCATCAATGCGCCAGGCCTTGGTAAACAGGGGAATGCTGCTGCGCAACAAAATACTCATCAGACAGGCGCCGACCAAAAAATACAAGCCCTCTAAAAAGTGCCTCAATCTGGGGTACCTGGGTTGCATCCAATTCAACACAATGTCGGATCGCGTCAACCTGCCGACTTTGAGGGTGTGGGCAATCTGGAGAAAAACACAGGCCACAATCGACAGGGCGACTATTTCCGGTACCCCGCGAACCGGATGATTGAACAAGGCACGGCCGCCGATATCCAAATTGATAATGACCAGCAGTACAAAGACCCAGGCGGTACCGATGCTGTTCATAACCGATATGATCGTTTCATAGGAAAATCGACGACGGTTGGGAGTTTGTTTTGTCACTCTTGTAGTCGAATCTGGCAAGTGGTTTCTTTCCCGCTAATATATTAAACAAAATACGAATTTCGGCTTTGACCGTTTATACTGACTTGCTTGACGGATCAATTTTATGAATACCAGGCAAACATATAACGGAGCGAAGCGACTTCCACAAATTTTCAATCTTCATTATTCAATAGTCAATCCCGGCATGTCCGGGTTACTTATCCCAGTCCCGCGCCAGTTTAACGCCTCGGGAGCGCAGCCCGTCCAGGTACCCTTTGAGCATGGATTTCCCGGGCAACCCTTTTTTCTCCATGCTTTCTGCCCATTGCATAGGAACGTTGGGCAGTTTGTCCGCCCAGCGCTTGCGTTCATCCTCGGACAGGTATACAACCGTAGCGCCGCCGGCTTTCATGGCGGCCATGGCCTTGTCAGCTCTGGCAGCCTGAGCTTCGGCCAGTTTCTTGTTGTAAAGCTTGCCCACATCGAGGAAGATTTTTTGAATTTCCGGTGAAAAGGAATCGAAGACATCCTTGTTGATGCTGAGACCGCCGGCAAACTGGGCACCAAAATTCACCATACAGATATGCGGTGCCACCTCGTACACCTTGATAGCAGCAGCTGCCGTCATGAAGGTTAGGGTGCCTTCAAATACGCCTGTTTTAATGCCGTTGTAATATTCATTCAGGTTTGAGGCCACCGGTACACCGCCGGTCCCCTTCAGCCAGTTGGCCGAAGGGCCGGGAGCGGCAATTTTATGGCCGTTGACGTCGTCAACGGTCTTGACCGGGAAATTGGTCAAGCTGCCATAGGTGTCCAGGGCTGCTCCGCCGAGATAAATCTGATTGTGTTTGGTCCACTCCTGGGCCAGAGCTGGTATCTTGGCCTGGAGCTCGGCCATGATGTCAACCACGTAAAATATATTGTCGGTACCAAAGGGGGTCATATAGGTCACATTGTGCAGCGGCATTTTGGGCGCCTCAAATATCGTTCCGACAAAGCCCATGTCCGCGATACCTTCCTCAATGGCCTCGAGCGCCCCGCCGATTTTTGCAATGGTACCGCCATAGGCCTGATTCCATACGATTTTGTCCTTGCCGCCGGCTTCCAACAGCCGCTTGTCGACTTCGGGAATAAAAAAATCACGGCAAAGGGTAACCCACAAAAAAATGGGTGGATGCCCGGTCACGACGGTGATTTTATAATCTTTGGCCCACACGGGACCCATGGGCAGGCTAAATACCAGAGTAGCCATAACGACAATCAACAATACTCTTTTCAAAACTCTCATTTCATGCCTCCTTTTATGAGTTTCGGCTTTCACCTGTCAGGTCAGTTGTTGGCCTAAAATCCAGAGCGTTTCAATCATCGAGAGACCTTTCTATTTGGGCTGGATTTCCAATCAGAATTTTAGGTCTTTCGAAGCCTGACAACAGAAACCTGACACCTTATCTGTTATCGTGTTTTGGTAGGTTTAAAATTTCGACAGTTTGAAAAAACGAAGCATATTATTTTGACTAATCTTCATCGACAATCGCCACCGGCCGCGTCCAACCGGCGCTGGCCCCTTTGATTTTGACCGGAAAACAGCAGACAGTGAATCCATGGGGTCTTCCAATGGCCGACAGGTTGGCCAACTTTTCCATATGGCAGTAGCCGATTTCGATACCGGCGAAGTGTGCCTCCCAGATAACTTTGGGATCCCCATTTTCCTTGAAATCCTTTGCCTGAAAAGGCAGGGGTCGGTCCCAACTCCAGGCGTCGATACCAACGACCTTTACGCCTTTTTCGGTGAGATACAAGGTACTTTCCCGGTCCATCCCAGCGCCTTTCACCAGGTATTGCTCGGTACCCCAGGCGGCATCCGCACCGGTTTGGACCAAAACGATATCCATGGGCTTGATTTCGTATTCGATCCGCTCCAATTCTTTTTGGACATCTTGGACCGCAATTTTTTCACCGTCCCCCTTATGCCGAAAATCCAAAACAACCCCATCGTTAAAGCACCAATCAAGGGGTATTTCATCAATGGTCAGTGCCCTCTGTCCCTTGTCCATAGTGGGATGGTAGTGGTAAGGGGCATCCAGATGGGTGCCGGAATGGGTGGTAAGTGCAAGAAATTCAACCGCCCATCCCAACCCTGCGGGGAGTTGCTCTTTTTGGACCCCCGGGAAAAAGTCCTTCATCTGCTCGGCACCCATTTCGTGGTTGATATAATCGATTTTGGGAATCATCATAGGAGGGTCGCTGGGAAGTTCGGGTTCGATACTGATGCTTAAATCTACGAATCGTTTGTGAGCCATGGCCTCTCCTTTGCGATTATTAAGGATCAATCTTTTACTTTTGTCATCGATTGGCCCATACCTATCACAATAATCGATGGAGTCAATCCTGAAAATCAGCGATCAACTGAAGGGATACAGGTTCGGGAAGGCCACTGAAAAGGCCTAGACACCTCTGTTGTTGACCGCTGATTTTTCATACCTCGTTTCGCAAAAAGATTGGCTGCTGGAAATGTTTCGATTCACCGGCCCCTTGACCTAAATCAAGGATTTCGGAATCAGCTACCATTATGTTACCACCATGGATAATATACAAAATCTGATCAAACACATATCACCAGTAAATATCCAACTGTACCGCAAAGTGATTCAGTTTCTTTTCCTGGCTGCCGTCGTTCTAATCGGTATCCAATTTAGTATATTTGTAAGTCAGCTTGAAGCCGGTATTTCTCCCACTTTGAATCGGCCGCCGGGCATTGAGGCCTTTTTGCCGATCAGCTCTCTGATCAGTTTAAAATATCTGCTGGTTACCGGAATATTCAACCATGTGCACCCATCCGGTTTGATTGTTTTTGGATTGGCTCTGGCGACCGGTCTTCTACTGAAAAGAGGGTTTTGCAGTTGGATCTGCCCCTTCGGGCTTTTGACTGAATATCTCAACCGGCTGCACCAGCTTTTTTTTCGCAAAAGCATCAAGCTGCCGCCGTGGCTGGATTATCCCTTGCGAAGCCTGAAATATCTGGTATTGGCCTTCTTTTTGTGGGCAATTGTCCTACAGATGAATGCGGTGGCACTGGATTATTTCATATACAGCCCCTACAACATGGTTGCTGACATTAAGATGCTCTATTTTTTCAAAAATATCACACCGCTTGCCTTCCGAGTGCTGCTCGTGATATTTGTATTGTCCATATGGATAAGAAATTTTTGGTGTCGTTATTTATGCCCCTATGGCGCCTTGCTGGGAGTACTCAGTTTATTGAGCATCACGAAAATTCACCGCAACGTTAAAACTTGCACAAACTGTCAAAAATGCACCCGCACATGCCCGGTCGATATCCGAATACACAATACGCGCTGTGTTCGTTCCGATGAGTGTCATGCCTGCCTGAAATGTGTCGCGGTGTGCCCGGAAAAGGACACGCTTTATATATCGGTTTCGCGCCAAAAGGGCATTCTTAAACCCGGGGGTTATGCCGCCTTAATTTGCTTACTTTTCATCGGGGGACCACTCACGGCAAGACTGACCGGATACTGGCAAACCCGGATCTCCAACAATGAATATTTATTTCATGTCCAAAATCTCGCCATGCCGATATACAACCACAATCGTGGCGAGGTCCCGGCTTACGATAAAGAGGCGTGGCTGGGTATGTTGAAAAAAATAAGAGAAACCCAGCGGCCCATGGGTCGGACACATGGAAACCAGACGCCATCAATCACTAAAAATTAGGCAAAATATAAAGGTCAAGACCTTCACAATTGTATTGCCTGGACAGTAAGGTCCTCTATCCAAAGTACTCACACGTGGAAATTAGCGTAAAGATATCTTTGTGGACAAAAATGCAAGGGAGAGTGACATGGACTATGTCAATTTAGGCCAAACCGGACTCAAAGTAT
>JASFSK010000281.1:0-6433 GCA_050114455.1 Desulfobacterales bacterium
ATACCATTCGCTATTTCGTTTTAAAAAGTTCGGACGGTGTTCTGCGGGCCGCATTCGACGCCTGTGATGTGTGCTGGCCGGCCGGCAAAGGCTACTACCAGGATGGCGATTCCATGGTGTGCCGCAACTGCGGACGCCGATTTGCCTCAGTGCTGGTAAACGAGCTTAAAGGCGGCTGCAATCCAGCCCCGTTAAATCGAACCTTGGACAATGGCAAATTGGTTATTCAGGTGAAAGATATCCTGGAAGGCCGTCAGTATTTTAATTTTGAAGAAAAGGTGTAATTTAGCATGAATTTGAATAATATCGTTATTAGAAATTTGTTGCGGCGAAAAGGAAAGGCGGCTTTCGTGCTCGCCGGACTGGTCCTCGGGGTATCCACCGTTGTCGGGATTATCAGTTATGTCGAAGCGATGACCCATGATATCAATCACAAACTTGAAAAATACGGCGCCAACATCCTGATCGTACCCAAGACCGAAAATCTCAACCTGACCTATGGGGGGATTTCTCTGGGCGGCGTGTCTTTTGAGATGGAGGAAATCCGCGAAAAAGACCTGGATCGGATCCAAACTATCAAGAATTCGAACAATATCGCTGCTCTGGGACCGCTGGTTCTGGGTGTGGCCAAGGTAAACTCACGTAAAGTTCTTCTGGCCGGTGTTGATTTTAATTCGGCTGGAATTCTAAAACCGTGGTGGCATGTACAGGGTAGATTGCCAAGCGAGGACGGTGTTATGTTGGGCGCCGAAGCGGCCCGGGTCCTTAACATGGCGATCGGTAAGCGCATAATGGTAGGCGACAAAGACCTGCTGGTCTCCGGAATACTTGAACCGACCGGTTCCCAGGACGATCAGCTGATATTTGCCCGGCTTGCCACAGCCCAAGCAATTTTTGGTAAAAGCGGACGTGTTTCCATGGCAGAAGTGGCCGCCCTGTGCAAAGATTGCCCCATTGAAGACATGGTCAAGCAGATCTCGGATGCGCTTCCTGGCGCCAAGGTGATGGCGATCCAACAAGTGGTCAAGAGTCGTATGGAAACATTGGCCCAGTTTAAGAAATTATCCTACGGTATTTCGGGCGTTATTCTTTTGATCGGCAGCCTGGTGGTATTGGTGACGATGATGGGCAGCGTCAGAGAGCGCACCGATGAAATCGGCATTTTCCGCGCCATCGGCTTTCGTAAGCGCCACATCATGAATATTGTTTTCATGGAAGCCGCCCTGGTATCGGGTTTGGCCGGCATCACCGGGTATCTTCTGGGATTCGGGGCAACCAAAGCGGCCCTTACCCTGTTCAGCGAGAGCCATTCCGGCAGTGTTCCCTTCAGTCCGGAACTGGCCGGCAGCGCCATTTTGATCGCACTGGCTGTGGGTTTGGTTTCGAGTGCCTATCCAGCTTTTATGGCTGCCCGACTCGATCCGAACGAAGCACTGCGGGCGCTTTAGTAGTCGTTTTACACAAAACAGCAACACTGCGAAATGAGGTGCAAATGAGCTATATTATCGCGGAAGATTTGACCAAACAATACGGCAGCGGGGAGATAGCGGTGACGGCGGTTGACGGCATCAGTTTTCAAATCGAGGAGAGAGAGTTCATTGGAATTATGGGGGAATCCGGTTCCGGTAAATCCACCTTGCTGGGAATGATGGGCGCCATGAACGCCCCTACCTCCGGCTGCCTCATTGTTGACGATATTGACATCTACACTTTGGGTCAGGAACAACGGGCGGATTTTCGCCGGGAGTTTCTGGGTTTTATTTTCCAGAGTTTTCATCTGGTACCTTACCTGACGGTCATTGAAAATACCATGCTGCCCTTGGCCGTTATCAAAACCGGTAAAAAACGGAAGCGAGAGATGGCAGAAGAAGCATTGAAGCAGGTCGGTCTGATTGATAAAGCCCACCGTCTGCCAAATCAGATATCTGGTGGTGAGAATGAGCGCGTTGCCATCGCCCGCGCCATTGTCAACGAACCACCGGTTTTGCTGGCCGATGAACCCACCGGCAATCTCGATACGAAGACCAGCCATGAAATTATGGAATTGCTCACGCGATTCAATCAAAAAGGGATGACCATTATTATGGTGACGCACAGTCCGGATTGCGCCGGTTTTGCAAAACGCATCATACGGGTTTCCGACGGTCGCCTTGTCAGTGATACGTCTAATGTGAGAAGTTTGGATCAATGGCAAACAAAGGATAGAAAAAACAAACCGACACCAAATCCTCATCAAGCCCTGGCCATGAGCAGCTTGCCCACCGGATGATGGTTGCTGCCATAGAGGGGCCAATGACGAAAGGAGGATGTCGCTGGCGCAGCGCCGGCGCTTGCACCGCATGTCGCTCCGTCTTTATTAGCCAATGGGAGTTCAGGGACGGCCGCCGGCTATGCGGATATTGGCGCCGGCGACGAATCCAGCTTTATCAGACAATAACCAGACAATACCCTCGGCAACCTCTCTTGGCTCACCCAGCCGGCCCATTGGCACACTGCCGGTCTGGGCGGCAGCGACCTCGGCGCTGACCATATCGGTGCGGGTAAAGCCTGGGGAGATATTATTGACACGAATGCCTTCAGCGGCAACTTCCTGGGAAAGCCCGATCATCAAGCTGTTAAGGCCGCCCTTGGATACGGCATAGTTTACGTTGCTCCCAGGATTGCCGATATGCGCCGATCCCGACGAGACATTGACAATGGCCCCGCCCTTACCCCCGTAACGGGTCGACATCCGTCGCACCGCCTCACGGCTGCAAAGCATCGGACCGAGCACATTGGTCCGCAGCACCGACATTATATCCGCCTCCCCAAGTTCATCAACCCGGCTTTTACGGCCGCTGATCCCCGCATTGTTTACCAGCGCATCCAAAATCCCCAACTCGCGGTCAACGGTCCTGAACATACTATCAACCTCGGTCTCAATACCAACATCGGCACGGACCACCATCGACCTGACGCCTTGTCGTTGAACGATCTCGGCCACCGTTTGCGCTGCAGCCAGATCCTTGCAAAAATTAACGGCAACGTCGTATCCTTTTTCTCCAAGCAATTCGCAAGTAGCGGCGCCGATCCCGCGTGATCCCCCGGTGACCAGAACAACTTTTCCCATGGCTCAATCCTCCCCTGGCTATCGTGCTGATTATAGATACTTCCTTGACACCGACCGGGCATTTCTCTATACTCTGCCGGTCTTTGAGTATAAATTTGGATGATACAGGATATATAAATGATTCGATCGGATCACTCAACCAATACTTCATTGCTGCTGTTGATTGCCGGTGCCAAAGGTGCGGTGGCCTCCACGCTGGCTGTGGCCTTGGCGGCCATGCAATCAGATGAGGCATCCGTTCTGCCAAACCTGACTACCGGAAACATGTTTGATTCCCTGGGGCCGCTGTCGTCAACCCGCCTGGCCGGATGGGACACCAGCGATCACAGCCTGACCGAATCGATAAAAATGCAAGGTGTCCTTCCGGACTCTGTATGGCAACCCCATGCAGAATTCTTAGACCGAATACCGGTATGTCAGGCACCGGGTGCCGAGATGGAATTCCGAAGCCAGGTTGAACAATTGACCCAGGATATAACCATATTTCGATCTCGGCATGAGGGGATGCGGCCGGTGTTGATCAATTTGCTGCCGGCTGCGGCACCGTTTGATCTCGGCGACTGTCGCAGCCTGTCTGATATCTTTGAACGTGCAGATGCCACCGTACTGTCGGATCTGGCGTATACGCTGGCTGCCGTTTTTTCCGGTGTGCCGGTGGTCAACTTCACGCCAAATACCGTTGAATTGACCCCGGTGCTGAATGAAGCCGTGAAACGTGGGGTGCCCATTGCCGGACGGGACGGCAAAACCGGCCAAACTTACTTTAAAGTCGTTTTGGCATCCGCATTGAAGGCCAGAAACCTGATGGTGGATGGCTGGTACAGTTTGAACATCCTCGGAAATGCAGACGGCGCCAATCTGATGGACCCGAACCGGGCATCCGGGAAATTGAGAAACAAGACGAATTTACTCAACGACATTCTGGATTATACCGTCGGAGAAAACTACGGGATGCCGGCTCATAAGGTTCGCATCGACTATTATCCACCGCGCGGAGATGCCAAAGAAGCCTGGGATGTTATCGACTTCAAGGGCTTATTCGGTCTGCCGATGAGTCTGCGGGTAAACCTTCAGGCACGGGACTCGATTTTGGCGGCGCCCCTTGTCTTTGATTTGGCCCGCTGGGTTGCCATTCTGCAAATGGCGGGTCGATCCGGTCCGGTGCCGCAGCTGGCTTTTTATTTTAAAATAGCTGTGGGCGAGTCTCCACCGCAAACGTTTCAAGATCAGGTTGCCGGCCTCCTATCCCTTGAGCGTGAATGCGAAGAAAATTTAAGGCGATGAGGAATGCAAAATGATATTCGGCTACAGCACAAATGCTTTTAAAAAGTTTACTCTGGTCGAAAGTATTGAGAAGATTGCCCGCTTGGGGTTTAATGGCATTGAAATCATGATTGATCGTCCGCACCTGTATCCACCTGATTTCAATGAAAAAAAATTGGATGATCTCAACTCGGTGCTATCCGAAAATAACCTGACGGTGACCAATTTGAATAGTTTTACCCTATTTGCAGTGGGAGACACCTATCTGCCGTCCTGGATTGAACCGGATAAAGAAAGGCGCGAGATTCGTATTCGTCATACCCTCGATTCTCTGAAAATTGCCAAAAAACTTGGATGCGGGTGTATATCTATCCCACCGGGAGGACCGTTGGACGGCAGCTCCCGGCGGCATGCCCTGAAATTATTTTACCAGGGATTGGAGCGGGTGGTGCCAACCGCCGAAGCGCTCAAAATTATGCTTTTGGTGGAACCGGAACCGGATCTCATGATCGAAACCACGGCGCAGTTTAAAGAATTCATCAAGGATATAAAAACAGATAACCTGGGCATTAATTTTGACATCGGCCACTTTTTCTGTGTGGGAGAGGATCCCAGGCAGTCGTTTGAAGAGCTATTCCAGTGGGTTGGCCATGTCCACCTTGAAGACATTGATGCCAGCAGAAAGCATGAACATTTGATTGCCGGCCAAGGCGCCATCGACTTCAAAGTGATATTTGAAACCATGGTACAGCTTGGATACAACCACGATATCAGCCTTGAACTTTATCCCTACCTGGAAGCCCCTGAAAAAGCCGGACGCGAAAGCCTTGAATACCTGCGTCCTATTTTCCAGGCGGCCGGGCTGGCGATTCGCTGACGGCTAATCATTTTGCACTTTTAAGCTCACTGAAAGAACGGGGCACGGAGATCTACGCACCACTCGGTCCGTGGTTGACCCCAGAAAAAGGGTTTTGACCAAGCCGTGTCCTCTCACCCCCAGCACAATCATGTCGATGTCCTGTGATTCAGCATAGGTGACGATTTCCTCGTAAGGCTGGCCTTCCAGCAACCCTGTCTGCGGTGTACACCAATAGCGGGCTTCGGCAGGAACCATTTCCTTTAGTTTTTGGATCAGAAGATCTCGATATTCTTGCTGGATCTCCAAGGAGACCGATGCATTATCATCGTTGAAACCCGGCTGTGTCGGAGGCTCAATCACATGGGCCAGATGCAATTCAGCTTCAAATTCCTGCGCCAGACTCAGTGCGTGGTTAAATGCCTGGCCGGAATCCGGCGAAAAATCACACCCTACCAGGATCTTATCAATCTTGATTTCCTGGTCCTCAGAGCTGACAAATTTATGTTCGGGACTGTTGACCACCAACAGCGGACAAGAAAGGGTTCGCATCAGACGCTCGGTCACGGATCCAAGAATGATACGCTTGAGGCCCGACCGGCCACGGGTTGCCGTTATCACCAGATCGATGTCTTTTTCTTCAACTGCCCTGGAAATTTCATCGGCCGGCTTGCCGACAGTAATCAACGGTTCCCATGAGATCGGCTGATTGCCGGTCAATTCTTTCAGCTGTGTCTCGGCATCTTCCATGATTCGATTTTGTTGTCCGACCGGATCCAGCTGAAACTCCCCGTAAATGGCAACTGAAGATAGGTCGATTACATGGCTGACAAAAAGCGTGGCTTCAAATTCTTTGGCCAACGCGACACCATAGCTGATTGTGTGATTGGAGAAATCCGAGAAATCAGTAGCACATAAAATATTTTTAAATTGTACTCTCATGATGCCGTTCCTCCTCTCTAGGCCCTTAGGCCATTTTTATGACGACATGTTGGCATAAAATCAAGATTTCAGCAACTCACAGACACGAATGATTGAAGATTTGCGGATGTCGCTCGCGCAGGTGCCTGCGCCGCGTGTTGCTCTGCTGTTTTTATTGTTTTTTCTTTGTCTTTTACCCCTTTATGACAGCCACCGGCGTGAGCCTGGCTACCTTTCTGGCGATGCCGGCACCACCAACCACATCGACGACCCGATTGACGTCT
>JASFSK010000282.1:0-6397 GCA_050114455.1 Desulfobacterales bacterium
TGATGTCCTCGGCCGGTTTGTGGGCATGATCGCGTATTACCCTGTTAAACCGCTCGGCTCCAAACAATTCGTTGTTTTGATTGTGGGTCTCTTTAATGCCGTCTGTTCCGATGAGGATGATCTGTCCATTGGCCAGTTGTTTTTCGGATTCTTCGTACGCACCTTCTTCCAGTACACCCAAAGGCAATCCATCACCACCAAGCGTTTCAAAAGAATCCTTATTCGGGTCATACAGCATTGCTGGTTCGTGGCCGGCGTGCACCCAGCGAAAATATTTTTCTTTGATGTCAATCTCACTGTAAAACATCGTTATAAATAGATTGAGATCCTCAATATCTTTTACCAAGCGTTGATTGACATCGGCAATCAATGCCGAGGATGACCCCGGGCTGAGTATTCGTTCCCTTAAAAACGCCCGGGCAGTGGTCATTAACAAAGCGGAAGAGATGCCATGTCCGATGACATCGGCAACTACAATTCCGATTTTTTTCTGCTCCCAATCTCTCGGCTGAAAGAAATCATAATAGTCACCACTGGTTTCATCGCACCAAATGCTTTTACCCGCGATGTCATACCCTTCGATTTGTGGGTTGGATTTGGGAACCAGATTTTGTTGGATCATGCTGGCCTGGGCCAAGGATCTTTGGACCTTCTTGTATTGGGTTTGATCGGTGGTGGTCTTGAGATAGGTGTCAATTCCACTTTGAATGGCCTTGCCCAGTATCTCTGCTGGACATGGTTTGGGATGAAACTGAAAAATGCTGCCTTCGTTCACAGCTTGGATGGCTGTGGACATGTCGGCGGTACCTGTTAGCATCATGCGTACCGTGTCCGGATCCGTCTCCTTTACACGGCAAAGAAATTCGATGCCATTCATTCCGGGCATTGAGAAATCGGAAACAATTACCGCATAGGGTCCATTTTCCCTGACACTTTTTAATCCCTCCTCCCCGCTCAAGGCGGTCTCGATACAAAATTTATTTCTCAAGTGTCTTTTAAGGCCTGCCAATACCATGGCATCGTCGTCCACGAGTAGAACCCTGTTTTTCATTAATAGTCCTTTTCTGTTTCTGTCAGTTCACTACAAACCTGACGCCATAGAGGTAATCGACCGGTTATTTTTAGATTTTTCAGATATTCGGTATCATATAACAATTCGCTGACTTCTTCGGGAGGGTGCATTATTTCATGTTCCAGCGCGTTGGCGACATGAACGGCGGTCAACAGTCCCATTTTTTTAGACATGGACCTATACGGAAGATGATGAAAGGCAATTGCCTCGATGATTGGGGTTTTCACACGCCACAACCCCATAAGATAGGCCCCAATTTCAGCGTGACTGGTGCCGAAGGTCTCATATTCGATGTCCAACAAATCCCGGTCATCGCCTTGCGCCGCCGCCAGAGCCTGACGGTAAGGCTCTGCGAAGTTGGTTGCCAGGATGAGTTTACCCAGATCGTGCAATAAACCGGCCATCATGGCGTTATTTATCAGGTCTTGCTCCGGAATTTCATTCTTGATGATTGTTTTGGCATATACACTGACCGCGAGACTGTGATTAAAGAGGTCGTCAATATGAAACCAAGAGAAATTTTTCCGATTAAACTCAGAAAAAATCTTTACCGAAAGCACCAATGCCTTTATGGTTTCCAAACCAAGCATCATAACAGCCTGCTCCGGGCTGTTTATTTTTCGAAAAAGCCCGAAAAATGCAGAATTTACAATCTGAAGGATTTTGGCAGTCATGCTGATGTCTTTTGAGATAATTTCTCCCACTTTTTTGATTTGAGGATCTTCGGCCTGCATCTCTGCCATAATTTCAGTGTATATGGCAGGCATACTGGGAAGAGATTCGATTTGGGAGATGATACTCTTAATGGACTCATCCGAAAGAAAATCGCGCAGTGCAAATAGTCTGGCCATCGTGTGCTGCAAGACTTTGGCATCACACGGTTTTGAAAGACTCTGATGGGCCAGCCGGACAGATTTTAGCGTCATTTCCTGGTTTAACTGTCCGGATAAGATAATACGCACGACATGGGGATGTTGTTTCTTCACTTCGGCCAGTAAGCGACCCCCGTCCATTTCTGGCATTCTAAGATCGGATACAATTACATCGATAGGTTGCTTATCGAGCACATTCAGCGCCGAACGGCCACTGGTTACAAAGGTCATGTCCCATTCCCCGCGCATTTTTCGGAGGGTTCGCTGAAGACCTTTGAGTACCATCGGCTCATCATCGACAAACAGAATTCGCCGTTTTATTGTGTTTTTCATTTTGCTCTGATTCGGAAGATAAAGGCAGGCTGATAATAAAGGTGGTTCCCTTTCCTTCTTGTGATTCCATTTCAATTTTGCCTTTATGTTTTTCCACTATGACGGAATGGGAAATTGCCAGTCCCTGTCCCGTCCCTTTGCCCGGATCTTTGGTTGTAAAAAATAAATCAAATATTTTGTGGCGAATTTCTTGAGGGATGCCAGCCCCGGTATCGCTTATATAGATTTTTGCCCAATTGCCCTCGCGTCGTGTTTCGATACTTATCCTACCCACCTCGTCAGGGCTGTCTTTGTTTGCTTCTGCGATGGCATGAGCAGCATTGACGATCAAATTCAGGATTACCTGATTCAGTTCGGCCTGAAAGCAGGGAACCAACGACAGGGATTGATCAAAGTCCGTTTCTAACTCAGCGATATATTTCCATTCATTACGACTGATAGTGATGGTTTTTTCAATTTCACTGTTGATATCAACAGGCTCTTTCTCTTCACCGCCAGGATGAGCAAAAATTTTCATGGCCTGAACTATTTTGGCGATGCGTCCCACTCCCTTGAGCGTGTGGCGAATGGCAATCGGAATTTCCTCTTCAAGATAATCAAGGTCCAGGTCCTTGATGCGTTCTTCAGTGGCCAGTATCCGTTCTTTTGACAGATGTTCCAATTTGGCAACATCTAATATTTCTCTGTAAATATTGATAATCTTGAGTAAATCATCAAATGCATCCTGGAAAAATCGGGTATTGTCTCCTACAAATTGAGTCGGGGTATTGATCTCATGCGCGATTCCGGCCGCCAGCTGTCCGATAGCCTCCATTTTATGGGACTGTTGCAGATGTAATTCTAATTTTTTGCGATCCGTGATATCCGCCCCCATGATAGCGGTGCGCCAAATACGCTTATCATCCCCGATAAAAGGTTGAATCGTGATACCTATGTAGCCTTTTTCAATACCCGGTCTGTGGAATCCGATATCGTCCAGCCGGATCGTCTGTCCCTTACTCCGGCTTTGAGATATTCCGTTAAATATTTTATCCCAATCACAAACCACACCGCATTTATCCAAGGGCCGGCCCACGACATCATTCGCTTTGGCCCCGAAGACCTTTTCAGCCATCAGATTCCAAAAGACGATTTTGTTTTTTTCAGATAGACCAATCAAGAAGCTTGGGAGAGCCGAAATCAGATGTTCGATTTCTTCATAGGTTGGCTTCGGCACACGTAATAAATTTTCCATGGGTTCCGTTGATTAAACTTCGTTCAGGCTCTAAGAGGCAGGACGGTTTTTATTTTTTTATTTAGCAATGATATCGATTGGTTATAAATATAGAGCGTGGCGTTGGTCCTTGAACAGGTACGGTTAGGATACAATTGTGTTATCGGCAACTCCAATGGAATCTTTATCATTTCGCGATGTTTCTTGTAGCGTTTAAAACTGCAAGCAGGGCCGTACCCATATCCGCAAATACCGCTTCCCACATCATGGCCATGGCCACTCCCATCGCACCACCAAAAAGGAGGATGCAAACCATGAAGATGTGTCAATAAGCGCGGTAGGTAGGGTATTTGAGATTTAATTATAGCTTAGAGTGATTTTAGGTGCTGGAGGATGGACGATTTCAACTTTTCCCATGGCAATTAGATGTCGCCGATAAATATCTTCGACGACCGTTTCAACAGAATCCAACCGCGGATTTCCGAAGGTAGATCGATAATGTTCTATTTGTTTTTGCACAAGGGAGACCACCTGTTTGTTGCTTGCTAACTGCTCCAGGGTAAGCCCCTGATCAAGCCCTTCGGTGACCAACTCTACGATATCATAATCATACCCCAGATCTTTGAAATCGCTTTGTCCCGGTTCAAGACCGGCAGTCGGAGTTCGATGTACGATGGTATTACCCACTCCCAGATACAGAGCCATTTCCCTGACCAGGCGCTTTGACAAACCGGCAATAGGACTAAAATGAACTGCACCGTCCCCAAACAGTGTATAGTATCCGATGCCGTAGTCTTCGTCTTTATTGCCCGTACCGGCCAACAATTTTTTCTCGGTTGCGGCTTTAGTGGACAGTACATTGGCTCGAACCCGAGATATCAGATTTCCCTTGTGGTAGTCTCTTTCAAATGCTTCCGGATTGGTTGCCCTGAAGGCCTCCACCGGCTTTTCGATGCTGAGGACCTCATGTCTTATATGGATCGATTTCGCCAGATTTTGAGCATCTTCTAAATCTTCCATTTTATTGATTTTCGATGGAAGAATGTAGCCGACGAGTTCGAAGTTATCCCCCGTGGACGAGTTGTGGCGGTCAAATGCCACTTTTATCAATGTCGCTGTCGTGCTGGAATCGACTCCGCCGGACAGGCCGACAATACAGCCGGTGGAGTTCATTTTTTTAACCCTTTCAATGATAAAATCGCCGATTTCCCTACACACCGCTTCACAGTTTATTCGGGGTAATTTTATTGTATCCATTTTGATTTCCGGGGGCTTTTAGGTCTGCATATATTGATTGAACCAAGTCGATATCGCATCTTGTTGTTTCCGGCTGTCCGCATTGATTCTAATTACCGGTCTTAATTTGTCAATATTTAACCGAACTGATTGTATAAAATGGGTGAATTAGCAGAAAATCCGGAGGCACTGGTTAAATTGAATTAATGTCACTACATTCTATCCAAATCCGGGGTATTTCCCTAATTGACAATTTTAGCGGGATTGAGAGCAAGTTGATCTTGTTTTTCGATTTTTTTCTTTTTCCACTCAGTAAGGCGGGTAAATCTGCGCTGCAAATTTTTGCGGTAAGCGGCCAAACTCATTTCCAAATATCCAGCCTTGCGCTGCAATATCTCTTCGGACAAATATATTCCGCGCCATATCTTGCCGCTGAATATTTTCTCAAAATAATTATCGTACTTAAAACCAAATTCAACCATTGAAGGCAACGGCTCCTGGTACTTGTCACTTAGACCAAATTTTTCGAAAGGGAATCCCCGAGCCAGATCCAAATGATAACCGATCAACATTTTACGGGGATTAACGGATATCAAGGCATGTGGTACACAGTTATGCTGGGGAATGCGATATTTTACCCTGAGCCAATCGGTCAATTCCTTCCCTGAACGTAACTGGGCTTCATTGAACGATGAAATACCGGTTGGTTTAAGGATGGAATATTCTGAATTTTTAGTCCGGCCTTTTTTTTGTTTTTTGATTTTTTCAAAATCTTTGCCTTCAAAACAGATTCCTATGAAGGCATGATTCAAGTTCAAGTATATTTCTTTTTCATCGGTCCAGATGGAATGACCTGCATGAAAAGCGGCATGGTCTTCTCTAACCAGTCGATAGACACGCCCGAATCGATCAATAAAATAATGATAGGATTTTTTACGCTTGAGAAATTTGATTAATTGTTTGGTGTATTTCAGGATTGAGCGATTCATCTCAGGCATGAACGGGTATATGTCGCTTTCAGATGCATGATACACGATCCCCGAAATTTTATTCGATATTGTTCCATATATTTGCGAATTTCCGGAATATTTTGGAAACCGATAGTATTCACGGGGTCGGTTGGAAATTGTATGGGATGTGATTATTTGCAGCCGATTGCTGTAAAATTCACGCTCGGATGTTTTCTCCACCAACCAAATCGGTTTATTTAAATACTCGGGAACCGGAATTGGTTTGCGGGCCGGTTTCACCGGTTTGAGTTCAACGGACGCTGGGGCCTTTTCGATTTTAGACAACTGACCGGGATCCCGGCTGCTTTGGTTTGATTTAAAGCTTGTGGCCGCGTGAGAAGCGAGGGCCATCAAAACGGGATTTTGATAGTATTTTTTAATCCTCTCAGACTGAAATGTATATTTTTCAATATCGACTGCCACCACTGGGCGATGTTTACCTTCAGCAGAGGCGCTCGGCAACAAAACTCTCTGGGTGTCTTGATCCGCTCTGGGAGGCAAGACCTGCTGAGATGCCAAGGCACTCAAGACGGGATTCTGAAATAACGTTTGCAGCCGCCCGGACCTGGTCCATGGATTTGACGGCCCAACATCGACTTCCGCCATTTGATTTTCACTGCCATGCATTTGAGTAAATGATCTCGATTTTTGATCCGTATGC
>JASFSK010000283.1:0-6396 GCA_050114455.1 Desulfobacterales bacterium
CCCTTAATATCAAATATAATCCACCACCGATGAGACCCAGACCGAAGGTGGCACCCAACCCACCGATCTGCTTGCCCATTAGAAGATCTGCTGAACGGAGCGATTCCAGAGATGGTGCGCCAAAATGCTTGGCGAGGGCCAGGGGTTGAATGGCAGCAAAGTTAAAATCATAGTTCAGGAGCATACCGTCGAAATTGAAAAGATCCTTCCAGGATATCATCATGATGGCCACTGCCAGGGCCGCCGGATTGAAGGCGTTGCTGCCGATACCGCCAAAGATTTGTTTGCCGATCACAACGGCAATAAATGTACCGGTAATCACCGCCCACCACGGCATTGTCGCCGGAAACAGCATGGCCAGCAGCAGTCCGATCAAAGCGGCATTGCCGTCACCGATGGTTACGGGTTGTTTGGATACCAGATTGATGGCCAATTCCCAGAGCATGGCCGTGGCAACCGACAGGCACACAACGCCGATAACGGGGATGCCATAGTAGTAGAGTCCACCAAGTACCGCCGGCAGGGCGGCGAGCATGCTGTGGTAACTGCGATTGGTAATCCGGCTTCCGTTGTGCCAGAAGGGAGCATGTGAAACAATCAACTTTTTTTGCTCAAGCATCCGTTGCCTCCGTCGCCTCTGTTGTTTCCGTCGATTCCATCATTTCTGAGGCTTTTGCACGGTCTAGTTCATATTTGGCCAATCTTATATATTGAAATATCGGAATCTTGGATACACATACGAAGCTGCACAAACCGCATTCGATACAAGATAGCAGATCATAATTGTCTGCCGCTTCTTCGTACTGGCCGGCTTCCAAGAATCTTACCAACATATGGACCTGTATTTGCGCCGGACAGGCCCTGACACAATCTCCACAATTAATACAGGGATAATCCGATACATAGGCGGCATCGGAACGATCGATAACGACAATTCCGTCCGTATCGGGCATAACCGGTTGATCCAGTGAATATACCGCTGAGCCGGCCATGGGGCCGCCGAAGATAATGCGGTCCTCTTCGTTGATAGAGACGCCATAGGTCTCTAAAATATCCCGAATAGGGGTTCCAATGACGGTTTCAATCAATCGTTGGCTGCCGTCTTTGGTCACCAAGGTAAGAAGTTTACGAACCGGTAATTGACCGCAGTCATAGGCATTGCCGATTGCTGCCACTGCTTCGGCTGTCAAAAAACAGACGCCCAGATCCGTGCAGGTTTTTCCGGCCGGTACAACCTGCCCCAGGACATTTTTCATAATCATTTGGGGCATCGCCGCCGGATAGTCGGTACTAATATTTTTTACCTGAGCACCGATGTGGCCGAACCCCTGCATTGACTCGCCGGCCGTAATCAGAATGACATTATTGATGCCGGTAATGTCCTTTATAATTCCGATTCCCCGCGTTACTGTATCCAGTTTGGATTTGACGATAGATTGATTGGTACCGATTAGCAGATCTTTATCGGTGCCCATGATGACAATGGTATGTATCTCGGTTTCAGGCTCAGCAAGAACAGACAACGACGGGCTGCCCGGCGCACAGGAGAGATACTCGACAGCACCGGCTAAACTTGGCGTCTGAGATTGCTCTTTAAACTGGTCGTCTAGAATCTCATCTTTATCGATATCAACGGAAATGGCACTATACGTTTTGCCAAAATCGCCTGTATGTGGGGAGATGGAAGATATGGTTCCGGTGACACTTGAAATGACATAGGCCGAATCATCGGGGAAAAGGGATAGTTTTTGCCCCGTCTTGACCTTGTCTCCAACCTGGATTGAAGCCGGAGAATTTTGGCTGCCGTTTATGCTGTGAAACAAGGTGACTTGTTTAGACGGCATGACCTTTTCAGGCTCCGGCTGCCGGGCAGGCAGCAGTTCATACTCTATTCGAGAGCGGGATAGACCGAAAAACGATTTTTTTAGCATAGCGTAACCCTTTTTGTGAAACTGCAAAGTTGGCCGCAAAGCTGAAAGGACAGCGGATGCCTATTTTGTCGATTTACATGACATGGCAGGCAGAACAATCCTTTTCAAGCGGACCGGCACCATATCCCTCGTGACACCCCGAACACTGCTGGTGGAAAGCATCGGCACGTTTGGGCATGTCTTCATCCCCTTCATCGGGATCGTGGCACTCACTGCATGATTGTGCGTCGGCATATTCTTCCTCGCTAAGGGTATGATGACAATCACCGCACGATATGCCGTAGCCGTCGTCGGCGTAATGGGTTTTGTGATCAAACAATACCTTTCCCGCCGTAACGTCAAACATCAACCGCACCGGCTCGTCCGGAGTTTTGGGGGGAAACGCCGCATAACACAGCACACCCACAAAAAATAGATAAATCGCCAAACCATACGCCAGCTTTAACTGAAGTTTTGAGAACATGGCTTATGCACTCCTTGGGCCCCGGAATTGGATTTCATTCCGGCATGACCTTGTTGGAGGTTAAATTTTTTCGTTGTTCGTCACACAAAAATCAAGGTTCGACTACCATAATGCAGCAAACCTTTCAAGTTATTTTTCGTCCTGCTGTTTCGGCAGCATTCGGGTTTATGCTGAAACCTTTGTACAAGCATTACGGACCGAATCAAGCCACTTCGGGTTCCTTGCTGACATCTTTGATGACACCGATTTGGCTGGCAGTGTTGTCCGGGTCGTAGCAGGTTAGGCAGCAATGCAGACAGCGATTGCTTTCCCCGAGAGCCGCCTGTTCACTCAGGACCTGGTCCGCTTCGACAAATGATTGAATCCGCTCGGCTACCGGCAGCTCCGGCATGGGAGCCCGCTGGGTCTTGACGATACCCAAAACCTGATCGAAAAGGGTATCGCTGATCAGATCTTTCTGCAATTCCAGGGGATCGGCGACCACCGGCTGGTCCATGACAAACTGGTGAATCGACCGAGCGGCACGTCGGCCACCACCAATGGCGTCGACCACCAGGCTGGGACCGGTGGCGGCGTCGCCGGCGGCGAACAGATAAGGAATATTGCTCTGCAGGGTTGACGGATCAACATCGAACGTGTTCCAGCGGGTTGTTTTCAACTCCGACAGCTGCTGCATGGATTCGACAAAGGAAATATCGGGTGACTGGCCAATGGCAGTGATCACCATGTCGGTTTCAAGCATTGACTCGGATCCTTCAATCGGCACCGGTCTGCGCCTCCCACTGGCATCCGGCTCACCGAGTTCCATTTTTAAATACTCAAGGTGGGTGGTAACCCCGTTTTCATCGCCGACAACCTGAACCGGAGCGGCTAAAAATTGGAATTTCACGCCTTCCGCTTCGGCGGCTTCTATTTCAACCGGGTTTGCCGGCATTTCATTGCGTGTGCGGCGGTAGACCAGATTTACCTCCTTCACTCCCAGACGGATTAGATTTCGCGTGCAGTCGATCGCGGTGTTACCGCCGCCGATAATGACCGCCGATCCACCGATGGGTATGGGTTCGCCGCTGGCGAGCCGCGAAAGAAAATCGATCCCTGTATAGCAGCCCTGCAGTTGTTCGCCTTCTACACGCAGCGATGAATCTTTCCAGGCGCCAATACCCATGAAAACCGCGTCAAAACCTTCGCTGTCCAAAGTGTTTAGATCAAAATCCTGGCCGAATCTCATATTCGATTTGCATTCGATACCCAGGTTGAGAATACCCTCGATTTCCCAATCCAAAACTTCTTTGGGAAGCCGATATTCCGGAATACCATATCGAAGCATGCCTCCCAGTTTGGGCATGGCTTCATATATGGTGACTTCGTGGCCCAGCCTTCGCAGAAAAAAGGCACAGGTAAGCCCGGCCGGCCCGCCACCGACAACCGCAATTCGTTTGTTTGTCAAGGGTGCGATGGATACCGGTAATCTTTTGCCGGAATTCATTTCAAAATCGGCAGCAAAGCGTTTCAGCTGGTTGATGGATACCGGATCGTCCTCAATGCCCCGCCTGCAATTCACTTCGCACGGATGGGGGCAGACCCGGCCGCAGGCCAGCAGCAGGGGATTGCGCTCCCGAATGGTGTCGACGGCACCGGAATAGTCTCCGTCTCTGATTTGGGTGATGTATTTCGGAATATCGATTTCTGCGGGACAGGTCTGGCGGCAGGGAGCCAAGCGATCATTGCGCTGGTTAAAATGCAGGATACGCTGCGAAGCGGTTCTGACTTCCATGACCGACTTGGGACAGATCTGTTCGCAGATACCGCATCCGACGCATTTTTGCCTGTCAACCACGGGGTAACCCAACGGCCCCATTTTTAGGGCGTCAAACTGACAGGCCCGCACACAATCCCCGAATCCAAGGCAGCCGACGCTGCACTCGCGTTGACCACCGAACAGGGCTACCTGGGCACGGCAGGAGTTGACACCGGCATACAGGTATTTGACCTCGGCGCGGTCGCCACCGGTGCAGGTATTATAAGATTTTAACGGCTCGGCCATGCCGACTTCCATTCCCATCACCTCGGCAGCCGATTGGGCGGATTCGGGGCCACCCACAATGCAGACACTGGGTTGGGCCTTCCCGGCCACGACGGCGACCGCCGCCGCCGAACATCCGGCATAGCCGCATCCGCCGCAATTGGCTCCGGCAAAACAGGATTCCACCTGCGCGATCCGTGGATCCTCCCATACATAGAATATACGTGAAGCAGCACCTAGAACAATGCCGCAAATTGCTCCCAATCCCAACATGAAAATCGTTCCTTCAATCATTGTGACTCCTTAATATTACCCCGACCGAGCGTCCGATCGCGATGCTTTCATCAGCTCACACAAGATTCTGTTTTTATTGCACAACAACCGATAATTTGTCAAAAGGGCTCACATTATCATTTTAGCTTGTATATTTCAAGTTTAATGAAACGAAATTTTTAATTTTTCCATCTCTTGTGAAAATAGGATTATGGGATCATCGGCAGGTAAACATTTTTGCCATCTGCAGGAAAGAGGTGTCGCTGATTTAATAACTGAAATTTCTATCGGCTGGACTATTTGCAGTGGACAAGGCGGTAAGCGTTCTTGCCCGTACTAGGTAAGAAGTTTATCCACCATCTCGGCAAATCCGTATCCGCCCTCCCTGCGGGTAATCCAGACAGGGTTGTTCGGCATGCGACCTTTGAACTGCAGGACATTGGCTACGCCGACTGAGTGGGGAAAATAGGCAAACATCGGTGCATCATTGGGGGAGTCGCCGACATAAATAGCTTCCTGTTTAATGGCTGCCAGATTCTCTTGAAAAACTTCTTCAAATAATAGCCGGGTCATGGTCAACTTGTCGTACTTGCCGAACCAGCCGTTGACATGAATTGAGCTTACTTTGGCCTCGGCGCCGGCCTTTTTAAACAATCCGACGATCTGATCGACCGCTTCGCCGGGCAATGGAGGGATGTCTTCGCAATAGTCGATCGCCAGATCCGTCTCGCGGTACGGTTGGTCGGCAGAAACCCTTGCATCCGGAATTTTTTTCAGGATATCTATTTTAAGTTTCTCCAATTTCCTTTGATCCGTCTCGCGCTGATTTCCCGATTTGAAATAACGACGACGCATCCTGCGTTCCCTCTCATCATAGCAGAAATAAAAAGCGCCGTTTTCGCCGACCAGGCCGGCGACCGGCCACATCCGGGCAATGTGATCACACCAGCCGGCCGGGCGGCCGGTGATCGGTACACAACGAATATTCGCTTCGCGCAGTCGTTCCATGGCCACAAATACAGCGGCAGGCAGTCGACCGTTGATGGTAAGGGTATCGTCGATGTCCGTCAGGACAAATCGAATCTGTTGGCCTGGTTCAGGGGGAAATTCATCAAATGGTTTCATTGTCTTTTCCCTTACAAACCCCGCAACTGCAGCAGGTATCCACCCGGCAATCCGGTGTGGTCATCCCCATAAGGGCGCGCCGATATTCCCGCTGAAGATAGGATTTTTGGATGCCGTGATCGATAAAATCCCAGGGCAATAATTCCTCTAAATCGCGTTCGCGGTGGACATAGAAGTCTGGGTTTATAGGCACGGTTTTAAGTGTTTGGGGCCAGTTGCCCCGGTTGGCATGCGCCAATGACAAAATGTCGGCAACCCTTCGGTCACCCCTTGAGAGCAAGGTCTGAATATACGCCCAGCGGGGTACATCCGAATTTATGCGCAGATTGGCCACCTTTTTCAAATCATTTTTAATTTTTTTTATCTTTGTTTTCAGCGTACGAATCTCATCCATGGCCACCCACTGGAAGGGCGTGAACGGCTTGGGTACAAAGCTATTTAGACTGACGGTTATCTGTCCGATTTTCTTGCGGGCGCGGCTGGAGGTTAAAAATCGATGCTTGATTTTTTTTACAAGGTGGATGATGGCCTCGACATCGGAGGCGTTCTCGGTCGGCAGACCCACCATAAAATATAACTTT
>JASFSK010000284.1:0-6392 GCA_050114455.1 Desulfobacterales bacterium
CGAGTGGGCCAAGTACAATATCTGTGTCAATGCCATATCACCGGCTGCGGTGGACACCCCATTTATCGAGGGGTTGAAAAAAAATCGTGTTCGGCTTGACCGGGAAAAGGACAGAATTCCGCTGGGCAGGATCGCAGAACCCGGCGACATCATAGGGGCGGCGGTATTTCTGGCATCTGATGCCTCGGATTTCATCACCGGCCACAACCTGGTTGTCGACGGCGGTAGAATTGTCGACTGATAACTCCCTTCATAAGCCACCGGCTGCCGGTGGCTTATGAAGGGAGTTAATCAAAAGAATTTTGACTTATTTTTGCGTTTTGCTCGGGCTTGCGAGTAGTGCGCTGGCATATCTAAATAGACAGACCAGATTTAAGCGCTGCTAATAATGGTCTTGTCAGAGGTTGTAATGGCATACGCTTTCAGAAAAAAAACCATGAAGCCAAAATTCTTTTCAATAATCAGCGATCACCAGCAGAGCAAGGCCCTAGCCCCTTCGAGGGGCCTTCCTCATACCCCCAGATCTGCTGGTGGTCGCTGATTGATTGGCCAACACGACACCGCAGGTGCACAGCTGCCTTACGAAAGGAAAAATAATGGAACCTTTTACATGCTCCCTTCCAAAAGTCTTTTTTGGATGCGGGGAATTACAACATATTGGAAATTACGTCAAAGATTTTGGTCAAAAGGCCTTTTTGGCGATCGATCCTTACCTGGAGCAGAGCGGATTGGGCAAAACAACGGTATCTTTACTTCAAGATGCCGCCATCAAAACGATTTTGTATTCCGAAATTGATCCGGACCCGGACTGCTTTGGCGTGGACAATGCAGCAAAAATTGCCGGCAGCGAAGGCTGTGACCTGGTGATCGCCGTGGGCGGTGGCAGCACGATTGATTTTGGAAAAGGCGTGGCTGTCATGGCCACAAACCCGGGGACCTGCTGGGAGTATACCCGCCGCAAAGACCATGCACCCAAAGAACCTTCAGCATCTACCCTACCGGTTATCGCCGTTCCGACGACCGCCGGGACCGGTTCGGAAATCACCCATTATGCGGTGTTCAGCAATTCCAAAATCAAGGAGAAAAGTACGATCGTCAGCGAGAGAATCGTTCCGCGTTTAGCCCTTGTCGACCCGGAGCTGACTTACACATGCCCGCCGCAACTGACGGCGCTGAGCGGCGTCGACGTGCTGGCACACTCGATCGAGGCCTCTATCAACATCCATGCGTCACCCTGGGTCAGGCTGGTGGCTTTGGAAGCCATTCGGCTGGTGTCCGCGTATCTGCCTGCAGTTGTTCAAAACGGTGCGAATGCCGATGCACGGCAGAAAATGGCCTGGGCCAGCACTTTGGGCGGTATGGCTATCGCCCATGCCAATCCAACGCTGCCGCATGCATTGGGACAAGCTGCCGGGGGATACATTCATGCCCCGCATGGGGGCAGCGTGGCCGCCTGTCTGTCCCAGATCATGCGCATCAGCCATGCGTCGGATCCGCAACGTTTCGCCGAAATTGCCCTGGCCATGGATGAGGGGACCGCGAAACTACCCTTGGATGTGCAAGCGGAACAGGCGGCCGTACTGGTTGATAAATTGTTCGATCAAATTCAGGTCAAGGTTCGGTTTGGCGATTTCGGGATGCGCGCTGAGGATATCGATCGCATCACTGAGATCGCCATGACGGGCTATTTTACCGGAATCAGCTGTCATCCAAAACAGGTCACGGCGGCAGAGATAAAGCAGATATACCGTGATTGTCTTTGACGTTTTTGCCGGCGATTATCAGGACCAGGCGCCCTCATGGCGGTGGATCCTGATATTGCAGGCCAGGGCATTAGAAAAAAACTTTATAAAATCAAGGAGGACGCTATGGATAAAATACGAGTCGGATTCGTCGGGGCCGGAATGATCGGCCCGATCCACATGGAAAACCTGTCACGGATACCCAACATCGATATCGCTGCGCTGGCATCCCGCGATCAGGAATACGCGGACAAAAACGCCGGCCGGTTGGGCATCGCCAAGGCCTATGGTAACTGGCAGGACCTGGCGTCAGATCCCGATATCGATATTGTTCATATCACCTGCCCCAACCGGCTGCACTATCCGATTGCCAAAGCCTGTATCGAAGCCGGGAAACACGTCGTCTGTGACAAACCGCTGACCATGGATACGGCCGAAGCACGGGAATTGGTCGTGATGGCCGAGAAAGCCAATGTCCTGAATGCAGTCACGTTTAACATGGGCTATTATCCCATGGTCCAAGAGGCCCGCAAGATGGTGGCAGAGGGTGAGATCGGGGATTTCCGAATGGCCTACGGACGTTACTGTCAGGATTGGCTGGCCAAGGAGACCGACTACAACTGGCGCGTTGAGGCCGAACATGGCGGAAAATCGCGGGTGGTTGCCGATATCGGTTCGCACTGGATGCAGATGGTTCAAATGGTCAGCGGCAAACGAATCATATCGGTGTATGGAGATTCGACTGTCTTTATTCCGGTACGCAAAAAGCCCTTGGTCGATATCCCGACATACTCGGAAGAGGAATTAAAGCCGGGTGAATACGAAGAGCTCAAAGTGGATACCGAAGACCACGCCACCGTTTTGTTCAAATTCGAAGGCGGCGCCAAAGGCGTTATGATTGTGTTTCAACTAAATGTCGGCCGCAAGAATCGAATCGAATGGGAAATCTGCGGATCTGAAAAGAGCCTTTCCTGGAACGGCGAAGAAGCCAATCAGCTTTGGATCGGCAGCCGGACCGAAGCCAATCGTCTCCTCATGAAGGACGGCAGTCTGATGCATCCGGAAGTTGCCCATTACGCCGGCTATCCAGGCGGTCTCCTGGAAGGCTATGGGGATTCCTGGAAGAATATTTTCATCGACATCTATCAATACCTTCAAGACGACGGACTCCAAAAAGGCCTGAAACCGTCTTTTCCTACATTTAAAGAAGGCTATAAAATTCAGATGATCATTGATGCTATTCTGGAAAGCATCGATCGCAACCAATGGGTCGATATCGATTGGCAGACGTTTGACAACCTATGACCAGGGAAGGGGAGGCCATGCAGAACTCAACTTTGGATGTCGTTGTAGCCGGTCACCTCTGCTTGGAATTGATTCCCCATTTTCTAAATCCAGCCGGATTGAAAATTAGCGAGATTCTACGACCTGGCAGCCTGGTGAACACCGCCGAGATGACCATCGGCACCGGTGGAGCGGTCTCCAACACCGGATTTGCTTTGCAGATATTCGGATGTAATGCCGCCTTCATTGCCAAGGTGGGGAACGACAGCATCGGCGCCATGACCCTTGATATCCTGCGTAAATACGGCCCTTCTGATGGCGTCGTGATTGCCGACGGCCTAAGCAGCTCTTATACGGTGTCGATCGCACCGGTAGGGATCGATCGTATCTTTCTACATTGTCCCGGTGCCAACGATGAATTTACGCATCAGGATGTCGATTATGACCTAGTCGGAAGGGCACGGCTTTTTCATCTCGGATATCCCACCTTGATGAAACGGCTATTTCAAAATGACGGCCGGGAGGCGGTCTTGCTGCTTGAGACAGCTAAGCAGACCGGGGTGACAACATCGATGGATATTAGCCTGCCGGATCCGAATTCGGCTGCCGGAAAAGCGGACTGGAACAGAATTTACCGTCAATTGCTGCCGGCAGTCGACATTTTCATGCCGAGCATTGAAGAGGCCTACTACACATTGTTTCCGGAAAAATATCTTGACCGACAGGCCGAATTTGACGGCAAAGAAATCATCGATCGCTTTACACCGGACGAATACCGGGTAATCGCCGAACGGATACTAGACATGGGTTGTGCGATGGTTGCACTCAAGTCCGGGCACAACGGATGGTATTTCAGATCGGCCGCGGCCGAACGTTTACGGAAAATGGGGAGGGCCACGCCATCAGATATATCGCAGTGGGCGAATACTGAAGTGTGGTGCCCGGCTTTTGCGGTAACTTCGGTAGCGAGTGCCGCGGGTGCCGGTGATAACGCGATTGCAGCCTTTTTAAGCGCCCTGTTAAGGAACTATCCGCTAACTCAGTGTTTAAAGCTGGCCAATTGTGCTGGATATATGAACCTAAAGAGCCTGGACACCCTGGGGGGACTGCCTTCTTGGGATGAGCTGGTCAATACATCCATAGACCTCACTGTCGCAGATCTTATACCAGTTCTCAACAACGACTGGCAATGGCGGGAGGATGAGCAAATTTGGCACAAACCAAAACCGAATACAAATTAATTGGAGGTGTAAATTAGCCGGTTGAATGGTGGAAAAAAGTATGTTCAGATTGCCTGATTTTATAATTAATTTTTTATAAAATATAAATAAATCTTGACAACACGCTTTCTTCTAAGATAGCAGATATTGGTGTTGTCAGGGCTTTGTCGTTCGTGGCCAATCGCACGGTTTTTAAGCCAAAAGAGGTAAACTATTGATGATGACCTTCTGAGCCTCGTTTGGCTTTACAACCCATCAATCAATTTAATTTCAAACCGGAAAAGGAGGCAAGCATCACATGAAAAAATCACCCAAAATTATCGCTTTATTGCTCGTATTTGGAATGTTGATGGCGACCGGTGCCGTTGCAAAAGACGAAATTGTCATCGGCTACAGCAACAGCCTCTTCGGCAACATCTGGCGTGAGAAGATGGTCGAAGATTCCATGGAGGTCTTCGAGTTCTATAAGAAAAAAGGCATGGTTGATAAAGTTATCGTACAGCATTCCGGCATGGAAGTGAATACCCAGATCCAACAGATTCGCAACATGATCAGCCAGAATGTTGACTGCATTTTGATCAACCCGAGTTCGGTCTCAGGCCTGACCGGGGTCATCGAGGAAGCCGGAGATGCTGAAATTCCGGTGATCGTGTTTGACGGTGAACTGCCGGACAAAGACAAGGATCTGGCCTATAACGTCGTGACCGACAAAGTCGCCGAGGGATACAACAGTGCCAAGTGGATTGCCGAGCAGCTGGGCGGCAAGGGCAAGGTCGTGATCATGCTTGGATTTGCAGGCGTTTCCGGTACCGAGCAGCGGCGGGTTGGTGTCGAGAAGGCGTTCAAGGAATATCCCGGCATCGAGATTCTGACCACCGTATACGGCCAGTGGAACCAGGCCACCGCTGAAGCGGTGATGAACGACATGGTATCCGCCCATCCTCAGATCGATGCTTTCTGGACTGCCGGATCCATGGCCATGGGCTGTCTACGTGCCTTCATGAATGCCGGACGTCCGCTGCCGGTGTGTGCCGGCGATCCGACCAAAGAATTCTTCGTGTTTGCTAAAGAGCAGCTGGACAAGGGCGTGGATTTCAAGTTTGTCAGCCCCGGGAATCCTCCCGGAATCGGTGGCACCGCCCTCGCATTTGGAATTTATTTGTCCAACGACTATAAACTCAAAGAAGCACTGCCTAAAAACACCTATTACTATCCAGTCAAGACATTCGTCACACCCAAAAACCTCGATGAGTATCTGGTGAAAATGAAAGACGATCCGGAAACAATGTGGGTCAGCGAATATGCCGATGACAGTCAAATAAAGGCACTGTTTAAAAAATAAACCAAGATTGCCAAACGGAGCTGACAGAGCTTGCCAGTCCAAGCTCTGTCAGCTCTTTTTTATCAACAACCAAATGATCACCTCTCCTGCCGACAGTCTTGAACGCCACCCATCTTATGCTGGAGTGTACACTGCAGCCAATCAAGGCATCCGGGCTGAAAGTCAATAAGTGACAGCGTTAAACCATGAAAAATTCCTATATTGTCGAAGCAAGGCGCATCGTCAAGCGATTTGGTGGTGTATTGGCCCTTAATGAGGCTGAATTCCTCTGCCCGGCCGGCAAAATAGTCGGATTGCTGGGTGAAAACGGTTCCGGCAAATCGACGCTCTCCAGAATTCTGACCGGTAACATTTCTCCGACCGAGGGTGAAATTTACTACAAGGGCCAGCCCGTCCGTTACCACTCACCGCGTGATGCGGAAGATGCCGGCATGACCATGATTTACCAGAATTTCAGTCTGGTGCCGGATTTAACTGTCTGGCAAAACATTTACCTCGGCAAGGAACCTCTCAAAAAGAACCGTTGCATGGATGATGCCCGGACCAAGACGCTCGTTCGACATCATTTAGATCAACTTTGTCCCTGGGTGGACATCAATACTGAAATTCGCAAACTTGTGCCGGCCGACAAGCAGCTGGTGGAGATTGCCAAGGCGCTGGCGAGTGAGCCTGAATTTTTAATTCTGGATGAACCCACTTCCGCCCTGGAAAGAGAGCAGGTCACGACGCTTTTCGGACTGATGAGAGATTTGAAATCCAAAGGGGTCTCCATGGTGTTCATTTCCCACCGGATGCATGAGGTTG
>JASFSK010000285.1:0-6385 GCA_050114455.1 Desulfobacterales bacterium
AAAAAAAATTGAAGGAAGTGGGGCCCTACCAGGGTGAGCGATCCTGGGAGACTGTTCGCGAAGATTATAGTGCAGACGGTAGTGCCTGGGAATACTTACCCACAGGTTGATTAAGCCTTTTTAACCGAATGATAATGGTAAAAAACCGAATTACGGGGAGCAGTGTATCTTTGACTGTCTAATGGACTTGAGGCGTTGAAGAAACTTTTAATTTTTAGGCAAGATTATGGAAAAAACACTCCCTTTTCCAAGGGTGCTTTCTACGGAGACATCGCCACCGTGAGCCTGGGCAATGTGTTTTACGATGGCAAGGCCCAGTCCGGTGCCACCCATATTCCGGCTTCTGGCCTTGTCTACCCGGTAAAATCGTTCAAACAGCCGGGGAAGGTGTTTTTTAGCGATTCCGATGCCCTCGTCGGTGACAACGATCTTCAATTGCGAGGCATTATGATTGGCCTGGAGATCGATGGAGCTATTGGGTTCACTATATTTGATGGCATTGTCCAGCAGGTTTACCACTGCCTGTTCGAGAAGTGAGGCATCGAAATGGGAGGCCAATTGCTCCTCGCAGGTCGGAGTGATATTTATTTCCTTGTCTTCAGCTTTGCTGCGGCAAATTTGAATCGCGGCCTTAAAAACATCTTTTACAAACCCTTTTTCGAACTTAACGGCTTTTGCCCTATCGCCCTGTTCGATCCTGGACAGCGAAAGCAGGTCCTCGACGATGGAAGTTAAACGATCGGCGTGCTTTTGTATAATTTCCAGAAATCGCTTGGCCTCCGCCGGATCGTCGACATTCCCCTGTTGTAAGGTTTCCACAAATCCCTTGATGGCTGTCAGCGGAGTTTTTATCTCGTGAGAAACATTGGCTACAAAGTCGCGCCGCATGTCCTCCAGTCTTCTTAGCTGGGTGACATCATTGAAAACCACCAGGGTTCCAATGCGGTCCTTATTGGCATCGAGTAGAGGAGAACTTTGCAAATGGAGTGTCTTTTCACCGTTATGATACAGGCTGATGTCATCCTCTTTGGGAACGTTGCTGCGGATTGAATGTCGGACAAAATGCTGCAGGGCTGAATTGCGAATGACTTCCTGCAGATCCCTGCCCTGACATCTTTCAGGGATGCAGTTGAAGAATTCGGCTGAAGCCTCATTCATCCTGATGATTTGTTCTTCGTTGTTTACAGCAATTACGCCTTCCAGCATACTGGCGAGCACGGTTTCAAGCTCATTGCGCTGCCCGACAATCGTTTTTATACGAGCATCAAGCTGGGCAGCCATCTGGTTCAGTGCGTCTACAAGGCTTGCCAATTCCTCGGAATCGGGCACCGCGAGACGGTGGTTCAGGTCGCCGCCGGCAAAATGGTCCGCACCCTTCTTCATTTCTTCCAGCGGACGACTAATACGACGGGATATCAAGAGGCTGATCCAGGCAGCCAGTACGGCAATCAGAAGTCCTCCCAATGCTATTTTGATCTGAATGGATCTAAGTTCCCGTTTAACCGAGGTAATCGGCACCGAGGAACGGATGACCCCTATGGTGTTTTGATTGTTTTGCAGCGGCAGGGCAACATACATCATTTGCTGCCTTAACGTGTTGCTGTAGCGAATGGACTGGCCGGGATTTCCTTTTAATGCTTCGGCAATTTCGGGACGACTGGCATGATTGTCCATCTGACTGGGCGTTTCGCGCGAATCGCCGACTACCTGCCCTGATGGCAATATCACAGTGAAGCGGGTGGCAGAATGTTTTCCGATGTCCTTGCATATCGCATCTACTTGGGCAGCATTCAAAGGTACCAGGTGGGCAACGATCTGCTTTTCGACCAGAATCGCACGAATTTTTAAATCCAAACCGGTTTGGTCAAGGAAGAAATGCTGCAGAGAACTGGATGCATACCAGCTGACGGCTAAAAGAGAGAGCAGGGTAATGAGTAGAAAAGGGGGAAATATTTGCCAGATCAGTTTTTTTCTTTTGTTCATTGGTTTTCTTTCATTCGATAACCGACTCCCCGGACGGTTTCGATGTATTTACCGCAGTCGCCCAATTTTTTTCGTAATCCGACAATTTGCACATCCACACTGCGGTCTGTGACCGGGTAGTCATCACCGCGGACAGCATCCACGATCATACTGCGGGTAAACACCCACCCGGGTCGTTGGGCCAGAAGGTGGAGGACCTGAAATTCGGTAAATGTTAGATCAACAGGTTTGCCGGCAGCCAGCACACTGCGCCTTCCGGGATGAATTTCCATCTCAAAAATTTGAATGACGGCCGCTGTTTCCTCTGGCTTGCTCCTGTTACGGCGCAGGGCGGTGCGCACGCGAGCTATCATAATTCTGGGACTGAAGGGCTTGGTAATGTAATCATCGGCGCCTAGCTCCAGGCCAGTGACGATGTCAGCCTCTTCGCCTTTGGCCGACAACATCAAAATCGGAATCTGTGTCGTTTTAGGGCTGCTTTTCAATCTCTTGGCCACTTCAAGACCGTCGATCCCCGGCAGCATCAAATCCAGCACAATCAAATCAAACTTTTCGGTCTGGGCCTTGTTGAGGGCATCCTCACCGGTCAAGGCACCGGTGATACGATAGCCCTCTTTTGCCAGATTGTACCGCACCAGTTCCAGGATATCTTCTTCATCGTCTACGACCAGGATTTGTTCTTTCGCCATGGTATTAAGTCCTGCCTCTATTTTCGGATAGTGTTAACATGTTCTTAATAAATATCTATAATTTATTCAAGTTATTCGTTTTTTATTAAATCCAGGTTAAATTATGGTTAAATTATTGTTGGCGAAGGATTGACGAATGATATATTTTATTATATATGAACATATGTACATATATTTAAGGAGAAAATATGGGTTCAAACAAAGCCAGGCTCATTGACGAAGACGGCTGCCGGATTCGAGTCGTTCACCTGGAAAAGGTCCAACAGGCCCGCAACGAAGCGATATCAGATCGAGACCTGGCACGATTATCGCTTACCTATAAAGTGTTAGGTGATCCCAACCGGCTCAAAATCGTGATGGTGCTGCGAAATGTCGAAATGTGTGTCTGCGATCTGGCTGCTTACACCGGATTGAGCGAATCGGCGGTATCTCATCAGCTGCGGCGTTTGAAGGACTTGGCCCTGGTAAAAAGCCGGCGGGATGGACAAATAATGTATTATTCCTTGGATGATGAGCATGTTGCCGGGTTGCTGGACATAGGCCTGGAGCATGTTAGAGAATAGTAGACAGACATCGGACAACTGAGGACAGCGGGCAGAAGGACAAAGCGAAGCGATTCCATCAAAATCTGTTTTCTGTCCTCTGTTTTCTGACCTCTTTCTTCTGTTTTTTGTCATCGGTCAGCTGGAATCAATACAAAGTAGATATAATTGGAGTTCAATATGTTAGAGTTTATTTTTGGCGTACTGTCTGAGTCCTGGCATCTGCTCTTGGACGCGTCCATATATATATTGTTTGGATTGCTGGTCAGTGGATTTCTGAGGGTGTTTCTCAATCCGAATTCGGTGGTCCGACACCTGGGCAGGGGGCGATTCTCCTCTGTTTTCAAGGCTGCCTTTGTGGGCATTCCAATTCCGTTGTGATCGTGCGGTGTATTGCCCGCAGCCGTGTCGCTGCGCAAACAGGGTGCCACGAATGGCGCCACCACCGCCTTTTTAATATCGACCCCGGAATCGGGTGTGGATTCCATTTCAATCACCTATGCACTGCTGGATCCGGTCATGACGGTGGCAAGGCCTTTTGTCGCATTTGTTACCGCTGCGGTGGCTGGAATTTCTGAGAATTTTCTCGGTCCAAAGGGCGGCGGCCACAGAATCACCCCGGATCTCAGCTGCCCGGTCGACGGGTGTTGCAGTGGTGCTGATTGTGATCCGCAAACACACAGCCGGCACCATACCGTTTTGGAAAAAATCAAAGCCGGAATCGGTTATGCCTTTGGGGAGCTGTGGGAAGATATAGCGAAATGGTTTCTATTCGGTCTGCTGCTGGCCGGCTTGATAACCGTTCTAATTCCGGATGATATCTTCAGCCAGTATCTCGGTCCCGGGCTACCGGCCATGCTGTTGATGCTGATCGTTGGAATTCCGCTGTATATTTGTGCAACCGCATCTACTCCCATTGCCGCAGCCTTGATTTTAAAGGGCGTCAGCCCGGGAGCTGCGCTGGTGTTCCTGTTGGTCGGGCCGGCCACGAACATGGCCTCTTTGACAGTGCTGGTCGGAACGTTGGGCAAGCGGGCAACAGCCATTTATCTGACATCGATTGCAGTATGCAGCGTCATTTTCGGCATGATTGTCGATCAAATTTATTCTCATTGGGGAATTTCAGCCAAAGCCATGGTAGGCCAGGCATCTGAGATGATACCGACGTGGGCGCAATGGTCAGGGGCCATTTTGGTGCTGCTGTTGTCGATCAAGCCCCTTTATGTAAAATTCGCGCCCCGAATCAAACTCAGGAGAAGGCTGTCTTCAAAATCAAAATCCGAAGCTTTTCCGATGGCATCAGATTGCGGCCCGACATGAGATTGCTCGTGAGGGTCGGTCAGACCTTTGATATTGAAGATTGTAGATTGAAGAATGAATATTAAAAATCCGCCATCGCTTCGAGTTTTAAGCTCTGGCCCCCGAGCAGAAGGCAGGACTACATGCCGGTAGAACCGATTATCAACAAAAGAATCTAAAATACCAAAGCGAAGCGACATCAACAAATCTTCAATTTTCAATCCTCAATCGTCAATTCCGGAACCAGCCGTTGGGAGCCGCAAAAGACATACAACCCGGGTCCATCCGCCAGGGTAGCCAGGGTGATATTCAGTTCGGTGGCCAGCTTGACAGCCAGAGCTGTGGGCCGTGATATGGCCAGAATAATCGGGATCCGAGCCCGGGCCGCTTTCTGGACCAATTCATAACTGATCCGTGAAGAAAGGGTCAACATCGCGGCCTGTTCCAGTTTGTGGTCTAAAAATACCTTGCCGATGACCTTGTCGAGAGCATTATGTCTGCCGACATCCTCTGCCGCAGCCAGTAAGTCAAATTCAGGACCATATAAGACGGCGGCGTGTGCTGCGCGGGTTTGAGATCGCAGTGGCTGATGTTGGGTAATCGATTCTAAGCAGGACAATGCCTTCGTGGCGTCCATTCGGACCTCATCATCCAGGGGTTTGATCTGTTGAAAGAGGTCTTTGACGATCTCTTTTCCGCAAAGACCGCAGCTGGATTGACTGATAAAACCCCTGCGATCGATAATTTCAGGAATTCTGTGGCGCCGGGACGGTTTTAGGGTTACGGTGATCACATTGGTGTCTTCACCGTCGCAAAAGGCGATGGAGGTATAATCTTCCGGTGTATCGATGATCCCTTCCGTTAGACAGAAACCAGCGGCCAAGGGAATTTCATCCCCGGGTGTCCGCATCATTACGGAATAGGGCTTTCCCTCCAACCGAATGGAAAGCGGCTCCTCATTGAGCAAGTCCTTGTCCTTTGCCTTGTTGGATGACATATCAAAGTGAATGAGTTGATGATGGATCGTTGTGGTCAATCACGCCTCCGAAGTTGGGTTTGGGTTTTACAATGATTTAAATTTTTTTTATTTGATTGAAACGAGGCAGAAAACTCTGTACCGCGGCTCTCAATCCATGCATAAATAATATGACCGATTGCCAATATGTCCAATTCATTAGAAACAGTCATCAGCCTGCTTTTCGTTCGCGCTAAAACCGAGGGTATGACATAATAATCCTTAGTGATATCGTCATCCAAAAAATGCTTTTCATCCCCCTGTAAATTGTAAATGCGTTGACCCTGGAAGCTGCCAAAATATTTCTTGACAAATCGTGTGAAAAGATTAATATTTGCTGATTTTGAATACAAGCAAGAAACTCAGTGACAGGAGGCCGACCCCATGTACGCGGTAGTAAATTCAGGCGGAAAACAATATAAAGTCCAACAAGGACAGGTTCTAAGAATTGAAAAAATTCCAGGTGATGTTGGCAATCCTGTGACTTTTGATCGGGTATTGATGTTTTCAGACGGAGAAAACGTCAGTATCGGACAGCCTTCATTAGAAGACGTTGCGGTCGAAGGACACATTGTCGAGCAGGGTAAAGCCAAAAAAATTATCGTTTTTAAATACAAACGGCGTAAACGCTACCGCCGTAAAGCGGGGCATCGACAGGAATTCACGGCGGTACGAATCGACAGCATCACACCAACGGCTAAAAAAGCCACCAAAACCAAGAAAGAACCTACGGCCGAGGTAAAAAAGCCGGCGCCCGAGAAGGCCGAACCAAAAGAAGAAGCCAAAACGGCGGCTTTTGAAAAAGAGGCCCCCAAGCAGACAAAATCCAAAGCCACTGAAGCCAAAAAAGCAAAGGC
>JASFSK010000286.1:0-6384 GCA_050114455.1 Desulfobacterales bacterium
ACCATGACGCCGACCAGTCCGGCACATAATGTTTGCATATCAATTCTCTTCCAAAGCCAAAATTAAGGTTAGAATCGTTCCCAGCACGGCAAGAAATACCCCGATATCAAAAACAAGGGGTGTGCCGATGGCCAGTGCCGTTGCCTGCCGGCTTTTCAGGGTCCACCAGATACCGGTAAAAAATGGCCGACCCATCACCAGTGCGACAAGTCCCGAAACCAGCGCCAGGCTGAGGCCGCTCATGACAATCATTTGGGGCGCGATGCGAATCGCCCCTCGAACCACCGCGGGACCTTCGGCGATGGCAAACAACGCGAATCCCGTGCCGGCCACCAGTGCGGCAGCGAAACCCCCGCCGGGTGCATTGTGACCGCGCATCAGCAAATAAACAGAAAAGGTCAGGATCAGTCCCACCAGCAGTCGTGTAGCCGTTTTCAGAATTAGGGATGGCATCATTCAATCTTCCGCTTTTGGATGAGGGCATAGCCGGCCAAACCTGCCAGCGCCACCACAGTGATTTCACCCAGGGTATCGAAACTACGAAAATCAACCAGGATGACATTGACAATATTGCGGCCGTGGGCGGCAATATAGCTGTTGGCTTCAAAAAAATCCGTTACCGATCGATTCAGCTCCGTCTGGTTGACCGCCAGGATAAGGGCTGTGATCAAGGTCCCGATGGCAATGGCCAGTAACCCGTTCCACAATTTTCCCGGTGACGACATGGGTTGGCGAGCTCTTAGATTTGGTAGCCTTAATAAGATAAGTGAGACAACAATCACGGTCAAGGTTTCCACCAGAAGCTGTGTTAAAGCGACATCGGGGGCGCCGTGCATCAGAAACAGCATGGCAATGCCGGCACCGACAACCCCCAGGCTGCAAATGGCCAACAGGCGTTTCCTTGCCCTGACGACCACGATAACGGCAGTAGCAATGATCCCGATCAATAACCCACCGGGCATTGGTACACCGAAATTTGTTTCGAATACAGGGGGTGTGTAGCTTAACACCAACGGCAGACCGACACTCACAACCACCGAACCGACGATGACACACAGATAGCGATGCAAGGATCCGTTTTGAAGAAGGTGCGTTTGGATTTTAGCAATTTTTGCAATGCTATCAAGCCCGAAATTGTATATGGGTTCGAAGTGGATTGGATTTTTTTGATCAGCGTAACCGATGGCTTGCCGAAGCGGACCGGTGAGCAGGAAAAATACACTTCCAAGGCTGAAGGTGAGAATACTTAACAACAGGGCTTTGTCGATTCCGTGAAATAATTCCAGCTGGATGTCTTCCATGGACGGGTGAAAAGCCCTGACTGCCGGCTCGATCAGCCAACGACCGATCCAATCGGGCACAATTCCAAATATTATGCCGAGACCTCCCATGAAAACCGGACCCAACCACATGGTCCATGGCGCTTCGCGGGGGCTCAGAGGGGTTTTGCGGGCAGCACCTAAAAAAGGCTTGATGATCAGCAGACCGGCAACAGCGACCATCAGAGAGTTGGCCAGCAGGGCCACTGTCGTGGCAAATCCGGGAAACACATCTGCGGTCAATGCGCCTTTGTACATGATTTCCTTGCCGATGAAACCGAAAAAGAGCGGAAACCCAGCCATTGATAGCGAGGCCGTAACGGTGGCAAATGCCGTAATTGGCATGGGTCTCAGAAGTCCTCCGAGACCATCGATCATGCGGGTCCCGGTTTGATGATCGATATTTCCGACCACCAGAAACAGGGAGCATTTGTACAGTGAGTGTACCATTAAGAAGGTCATGGCCGCTGTCAATGCCGGCGTTGTTTGGCCCCCTAAAAACATCGTTAATAAGCCCAGAGCCATTATCGTCGTATATGCCAATATGCGTTTCAGATCGGTGGCCCGCATGGCCAGCACCGATCCAAGCAATGCCGTTATACCTCCCGTAATAACCAAAATTATCATCCAGGCGAAGGTTCCACCCAGGATCGGGTGCAACCGGGCCAACAGGTAAATACCGGCCTTGACCATCGTTGCCGAATGCAGAAAGGCACTGATGGGGGTGGGGGCTGTCATGGCGTTGGGCAGCCAGAAGTGAAAAGGAAATTGAGCTGATTTGGTGAAGGCGCCACTGAAAATCAACACGAGTACGGCCAGATACAATGGATCCGTTTTAATCATGTCGGACTGCAAATAGATGTGGGGAAGTTCGTAGGTGTCAGCGATGGTGCCCAACAGCAAAAATCCGACAAGCAGCGCCAAACCGCCGGCGCCGGTAACCAGCAATGCCTGGCGGGCGTTTTGGCGGGCCGCTTCCGATTCGCATTCAAAGCCGATCAACAAATAGGAGATGAGGGTGGTCATTTCCCAAAATACAAACACGGCCAGAAGGTTATCCGCCATTACCAATCCCAGCATGGCAAGCAAAAAGCCGTGCAAATAAGCGTAGAATTTTCCAGTATCGGTCTCTGCCGGCAAGTAGTCGGCGGCATACAGGCTCACAAAGAAACCAGCTCCGCAAATGATGAGCGCAAACAGCAGCGTTAACCCATCGATTGCCAATGAAAACGAGATGCCTAAACTTGGAATCCAATCCAGTTGAATTCGAATGGCGTCTCCGTCTGCAATCCGCGGCAGGCAATAAAGCAGCACAGCAAAAAGTCCCAAAGGAATTAGACTGGTTACTCGGCCAATTTTCGATCTTTTGCCTGTATCAACAACCATAAGCCTTGTGTTTGAAACGGAAGTTGCAGACGATATCGGTGATTGGAAGGTGCGCCAATCCCCGAATGCGCTCGTTTTGATCTGATACCACGTTTTATGGTTAGCGCTGTTCAGTCAATTTGTGTAGCGGCACTAAGCCAGATTTCTTCAGACACTATTCTAAGGCAATTCCTGGCAAAAGCAATAGCCAAAATAACGACAGGTACACAGCTGTTTGTCTCTTTCCTATCACCGCCAAGTTTCATGGGTCTTTATTTCAACTAGCAGAATTTTACAGGTCATTCTCATGACTTGCAATCTAAGCATCCGTGAAACATCCATCGACATACGATTTTAACGGTCTCAATGGCTCCGTTTAGCACTCAAGTCTTTAGCTTGAAATACCGATATATACCTAAGCTTTAGCTGCCTACGACGTGAACCACACATCACTTACATCTGTGATGTAATTTGGGGCCAAATGGGGATATCAACATGGAAAAGATAAAAAATCATGCCAATGCGATAGCCTCGATGACCGCCGTTAATTTTTCTGCCATGAAAATCAGCAGCAATCCGGCGGAAACCCTGGTGGCATTTTCCATCGGTTCCGGTATTGGAATGACTGCCCATGATTCGATCTATGGTGTTGGAGGTGTATTAAATTTTATTTTGCCCGATTCAACCAAAGCCAATGGTATGAGTAGCGAAAAAAGCCTTTTTATGTTTGCCGATACGGGTGTAAAGGCTTTCTTGTCAGCCTTGTATGAAAATGGTGCCAAGGCTGAAAATCTAAAAGTGGTTGTTGCTGGCGGTGCAAGCATCATGGATCAGACCGGGGTTTTCAATATCGGTCAAAAAAACCTGGAAGCTCTCAAAAACAGCCTGGATGACCATGATCTCAAGATTTACCATCAAGCCATTGGCGGCACGAAGAGCAGGGCCATCAGCCTCGAAATCGGAAGCGGCACGAGCATCATCAAGACAATTGGGGAAGGCGAGAAGAAAGTATGACCAATCTCCGTGACATTGTTGAGCAAATTGATCTGCTTGCCCCTATACCTGCGATTGCTTCTCAAATAATGATAACGTCTGAGGATCCGGACAGCTCGATGTCCGAAATTGCAGATCTCATCGCCAACGATCCGGCACTGACGGCCAATTTGATGAAAATATGTAATTCTGCCTATTTCAGTCTGCCGCGTAAGGTGGAATCTTTAAAGGAGGCGGTTTCGTGGGTGGGGACGGATCAAATCGTCGAACTTGTTTTAGCCAACACGCTTTCAAAAAATTTTGCCAAAGGACTGGAGGGTTACGGTCTTGGTGAAGGGGAACTTTGGCGTCATGCGGTCACATCGGCACACGTTGCCAAAGGCCTGGCGCATCGCTGTGGAATCTACCAGAGTAAGCACCTTATCTTTACGGCTGCATTGTTGAAGGACATCGGAAAACTTGTTTTGGGGCGGTTTGTTGCCTTCTCTGCTGAGAAGATTAATATTTTGGTGCATTCCCAGGGATATAGCTTTAACGATGCCGAGAAATTGGTCATCGGCATGAACCACGAAGAATTAGGTGCGCTGGTGGGGGAGAAGTGGTCCTTTAGTGAAACGTTGATCAATATCATCCGCCACCATCATCTGACCGACGAATCTGCACGGCGAAATCGTGAAACAGCACTTGTCTATCTGGCAGACATCATTTGTATGATGATGGGGATTTGTACCGGGACCGATGGTTTAAGCTACAGGTTTTACGGCGATGTGCTGAAGCAGATCAATGTCACCGAAAAGGATCTGCAGGCAATTATCGCAGAAACAAGTGACCAGCAGGAAAAAATCGAGTATCTACTGAAAATGTTCTAAATATCGATCTGGCAAAATCACTGTTGCCGAGCTTGCTGAAAAAGTCTGACTAAATTCAATTTGTTGACCATGTCGGTCAGAAGTTCTCCCAAAATTTTTTCGGCATCACTTTTGGCGCTCAGTTTTAACCGCTCAGCCTGGCCACTGACCGATTCCTTTGAAAGAACATTCCCATTGTCTGAAAGTTCGGCCCGGTAGTCCATGCGAACGATCCATTTTCTACCGGCAACGTCAAGCTTGAAATCCGAAACTTCTACAGTGAGGTGGAGTGCATTCGCCTCCGTTATTTCAGATACCTCGATACCTTCATTTTTCAGACGCTGCTGGAATACCTCGGTCAAGAAAGGCGTAAAGTCATAAACACCGATTAAATTACCACTGCCATCATCACGCAGAACAACCAGGGAAAAGGTTTCATTAAACTCTTTCAGGGATTCTTTGGCAGCTTCGGTTAATATGGTCTTGTTCTCCCTCAGGTCCGAAACCGTAAGGGCACTTTTTTCCCCTTTCAGGCTGTTTGACTGAGGCGGAAGTTGATACTGCACTTTCAAAAATGGTTTGGCCGTACAGCCGCTGGCAAGAAGTGCCAGAACCATGACCAGGGCTAGGAGTGTTTGCTGTTTACCGAGTTTCATGAATTTTTTCTCCGTTGGCTTTGTGACAGGATATAAATCGCTCAAATTACAGCCTTGGGTTCGTTTATCCCCAAAGGCTGCTCCTGGGATTCGTCTTTTAATTTCATTATTCCAAAAACCTTTTCGCAGTCTGCCAGTGTTACAGAATTTGGCGCTTTTCGATTGGCTTGGTCATCCTCCTCCGACTGGGGGAAAGATACCGACTCGCTCCCCACCGTTGAGAGTCGAGGTAAGATTTGCTTTGATGCCGTCAATAAAAATGAGTTTGGCTTTTTCTGGAGGTATTTTCAACTGCTCCAACAGGCTGCTGATAGTGATTCCCGGATTGATGGGATACATTTCGCTCAGTTCCGGCGTGAAGGACTGTAAGGTCGCAAATAATTTGATTTGAATGTGGGTTGCCATGTTTTTCCTTTTTATCTCTCCAATGTACAAGTTTAGAGCCATACCTCTCTAAAGTCAAGGGGAAGTCATATTGAGAAAAGGCCGAACCGTTTTAGCCTGTATGATCCTGGAGATGAAAATATTTTTCTTCTATACATTGCAAATGCCTTCACCCCGGGATTGAGTCCAGACTGATCACACTGCAAAGAACTAAACTGATATTTTCGGGAAGAAAATGTTTGCAGCTCTCGGATTATAAGTTTCCAATGGCGTTCGCCCTGTTACGCAGTCAACTAATACTGGCAATCTTCGCTCATCTGGGGTAAAATAAATGTTTCAATCAAATTCTTTTTTCACAAATCAGCGACCTCCAGCAGGCCCCTTCGAGAGACCTACCTCAAATCCAAAGCTATGCTGGCGGTTGCTGATTTAAACTGTGTTTTTGGAATTCCTATTTTCTGGGGAAAATCTATGCAGACTGCATTCAAAAAGGTATTGGTCACTGGCGGTGCCGGCTTTATCGGCTCGCATTTGGTTGAGGCTCTCGTTTCCGATGGATGCCAGGTTACGGTACTGGATAATCTTTCCAGTGGGAATTTAAAAAATTTAGATTCCGTGATGGACCGTATTATTTTCTACAAAAACGATATCCGTGAGCTGGAAATGTTGGTAAACGCTGCTGAAGACTGCGATGTCGTATTTCATCTTGCAGCAGTGGTGGCCGTGCAACAGACAATCGATGATCCTGTAGATTCTGCTATGGTTAACGATATTGGAACGATAAATGTTCTGGAGGCAGCGCGCGCAAGAAATGTACGT
>JASFSK010000287.1:0-6355 GCA_050114455.1 Desulfobacterales bacterium
GGCGACCTCGACGGTGTACTGTTTTTTCAAGATCTTTGGGGCAATATTTTTTTTATCGATTCGCAAGGAGAACACAAAATAGTTGCCATAAACAAATACGGATCCACTAAAATCAGGTTGAAATGGCTTTTCGAAGGATGTCCAACCCACTGCCATATCAGAAGGCTGGTTGTCTATCTCTGAAATGATATTTTTTACTAAACCGTCGGCTACCGTCTCAATTACCGATGATTTTATTTTCCCATGGACCTGGTAACGGGTTATCGATGCAGAACTGGATAATAGACTCATGATAAGTAAGCCACAAGATATGGTGTTGAAAATGATAAAAAATAAATATATAGCGTGTTTAGGCCAATCTTACAAGTTAATTATTGTTGATAACCAGCTTTCCCAAAAAGGCATCACAAGCCCATGAAATTCATTGCTGATTTACATGTTCATTCCAAATATTCAAGGGCCACAGCTAAGAATTTAGACCTCGAAAATTTATATATCGCTGCCCAGTTAAAGGGGATTACGGTCGTTGGCACCGGTGATTTTACCTATCCGGCCTGGTTTGCAGAAATTTGCGAGAAATTGGTATCCGCTGAAGCCGGTCTTTTTAAGCTAAAAGACGACATTGCCAAGGCCTGTGATGAACAGGTTCCGATGTCCTGCCGAAAACCGGTTCGGTTTATACTGTCCTCGGAAATCAGCAACATATATAAAAAAAACGATAAAACCAGAAAAAACCATAATTTGGTCATCTTGCCGGATTTGGAAACCGCTGCAAAATTCAGCGCCAAACTTGATCGCATCGGCAACATTAAATCAGATGGCCGGCCTATTTTGGGATTGGATGCCAGAAACTTACTGGAAGTTTTGTTGGAAACATCCGCTGAAGCCTTTTTGATTCCAGCTCATATCTGGACACCGTGGTTTTCGGTGTTGGGGTCTAAATCAGGATTTAATTCCATCGAGGAATGCTTTGAAGATCTGACTCCTTATATCTTTGCTGCTGAAACCGGACTTTCCTCAGATCCACCGATGAACTGGCGCGTTTCAAGTTTGGATGGTTTGACCCTGGTATCCAACTCGGATGCCCATTCACCACGGAATTTAGGCCGGGAAGCCAATCTTTTAAACTCACCGCTATCCTTCAATGGCATCAAATCAGCCATTAAAAGCGGGGATCCAAACGCTTTTTTAGGAACTTTCGAATTTTATCCACAGGAAGGTAAATATCATCTGGATGGACACCGTAATTGCAAAATTCGACTGGAACCCCAGGAAACGGCAAATTATGACGGAAAATGCCCCGTTTGCGGCAAATCCCTGACCCTGGGGGTTTTGAACCGGGTGGAAGAATTGGCAGATCGCAACCACGGAATAAAGCCGCCAGCCCATCATTCCTACTACAGTATCATTCCGCTGGCAGAGATTTTATCCGATATTTTTCAGGTGGGCGTAACGTCTAAAAAAGTCCAAAAAAACTATCAAAAATCAATTGATATCCTGGGAAATGAATTTTCCATTTTGCATACCCTCGAAACCGATGCGATTGACGGTGCTGGAATTCCGCTCCTGGCAGAGGCGATACATCGAGTGCGAAACAAAGAAGTTGATATTAAAGCCGGTTATGACGGTGAATACGGACGGATAAAAATTTTCAATTCCCATGAACGCGGGCAAATGCTCGGTCAAAAAAGTCTTTTTTCGATATCCCAATCCAAAAAAGCTTCGAAAACCATTTCACCTTCTAAAGCGCATTTAAATAGAACGTCAACGGCATTGCCTAAAAAAAAAGTGCAGGCTGACTTATTTGGTGACAACCAAAAAATTGATAATTTTAGTCACCTCAACGCTGAGCAACGTCGTGCGGTTGAATATACCGGCGGACCACTGTTGATCGTTGCCGGGCCCGGTACCGGTAAAACCAGCACGCTTACCCATCGTATCGCTCGGTTGATGATCAACAAAAAAGTTTCAGGCTCCCGCATGCTGGCGGTTACCTTTACCAATAAAGCGGCCGAGGAAATGCGGTCGAGACTTAAGGCTCTGTTGGGAGACAACCGACCATTACCCCTGGTAGCGACATTTCATTCGTTTTGCTATCGGATACTGACCGAACAAAATAGAAGTTCTAAAAATATCATCGACGAAAACCACAGAAACAGTTTAATCACTGAAGCAGTTTTATATACACGTAAAAAAGGCCTCAAGGTTTCGTCAAAACCAAAAAAAGCATTACAATATGTTATCGAGGCCAAACAGCAGATTCTCGATCCTGACGATTTAGAAAAATCAAGCGATATTGAGATTGGATCGCATAAAAAAGAAATTATTGAGATTTATAGGACTTACCAGAATATGCTGTCAATTCAAAACCTGTATGACTATGAGGATCTAATCTTTCATGTGGTCCGTCAGTTTGAATCCGATCAAACATTACGCGAAATTTATCGAAAAAAATTTCAGCATATTTTCGTGGACGAATATCAGGACCTAAATCAGGCACAGTATCGCATTATCAGAGCATTGGCACCCGAAAAAAATGCCATCAAAGACCTTTGTGTGATTGGAGATCCGGATCAAGCCATATACGGATTCAGAGGATCCGATGTAAAATATTTCAATCGCTTTATCAGTGACTACCCCGGCACAGGCATTATTCACCTCACCAGAAATTATCGCTCCACCAAGACCATCTTAAATGCATCTTTTCAGGTCATTAACATTAACAACCATCAGGATTTCGATCTTCGAACCTATTCCCGGATTGACGGTGCTAAAACCATCAGTATTTTGGAGTCGTCTACCGATAAAAAGGAAGCCCAAACCATTGCCGGGATCATCGAGCAGCAAATCGGTGGCACCGGATATCACTCCATCGACACCGGAAAAGCGGTTGAGGCCAGCAATGCCTATTCACGCAGCTATTCAGATTTTGCTGTATTGTACCGAACCAACGATCAGCAGCGGATTATCGAGCAAACATTTGACGATGCCGGTATTCCAAATCAAATTGCCAGCCGAGAAAATAGTTTAAATCGAAAAGGGTTGCCGGAAATCATTTCACTAATAAAGGTGATCGCTGGCCGGGGCGGCTATCTCGATATGGAAAAAGCCATAGGGTTGTTGATACCAAACTTGGGCAAGAAAGCCCTGGGTGTGTTTAAGGACTGGTGCTATCAAAACCGGTTTGACTTGCAGAAAGGGTTAGAAAAAGCGGTTCGGTTTCCTATTCCGGGATTAAAAGCAGCCCGGCAGCAGAAACTCGGCGACGTTCACCGGCAGCTTTCATTGTACAAAGAAATTATCAAAGATTTTTCCATAGCGGATAAATTGCTGTATTTGAAAGACAACACCCGGTTAATGGATTTTTTGAGCGACGATGCCAAAATCAAAGAAGCTTTCAACCGTTTACTTGAAATTGCAAAACATTTCGATATGGATCTGACGGGTTTTCTTGCCGATATCGCATTGCACACCGATACGGATGAATATTCACAAAAAGCCGAAAAAGTTTCCTTGATGACGATGCATGCGGCTAAAGGGCTCGAATTTCCGGTCGTTTTTATCACCGGGTGTGAAGCGGGTTTTATACCTTTCAAGCGACCAAACAACCGGCAAATAGATGTTGAAGAAGAACGCAGGTTATTTTATGTTGCCATGACCCGGGCCAAGGAAAGGCTTTATTTATCGCGCGCGAAAAAGCGTCGGATTTATGGCAAGTTTGAAGATCGTCTTCTTTCCCCTTTTGTGGCGGACATTGAAACGCGTTTAAAAAAAGATGAATCACCCCGATCGAAAAGAAAGAAAAAAAAAGGATCTGAACAACATCAGCTTCAATTGTTTTAATCTCTCCGGGTTTAATTCCCCGCAGCTTGCTGCGATAAAAAATGAGAGATCCAAATAGTATGATACTCCGCGGCTTGCCGCGGAGAGATTTCATTTGCCAATGATATAACCAACTAAAAATACAGATAAAATAGACATAAATATTGTTTTTGGTTCAAATTTGGTGTATAAATTGCATAGGTTAAGTGGTTCAAGGTTCAATGTTCCAGGTTGAAAAAAACAAAGGATTCTTATCAAATAAGCCGATAACTCCTTATAGGTTTAAATATTAATTGGACTCATATGGAAGCGGAATCCATCAATTTTAACCTTTGATCACTGAGCCCTTAAACAGGGAACCTTTAAAAGCGATTGGTGGCAATGGATCGAAAAAATTTTAAATTTATTGGGATAACTATAAGTTATATTCTTATTTTTTTGTTTTTAGACGGATTGAATGTCTATGCAGATATTTATCGGTATATCGACGAAAACGGGGTGATGCACTTTACCAATACGCCGACCTCCTCTACTCAAAATTACAAGCTCTTCCTGCGGGAAAAGCCGAAAATAAACCCGCGCTACTCAAGCAAAAAATATGATGATATCATTGCCAATGCCGCCCAGCAACATGGCGTTTCATTTTCTTTGCTGAAAGCCATTATCAAAGCCGAATCTGGCTTCGACCCCAGGGCAGTTTCAAAAAAAGGGGCTAAGGGGCTGATGCAAATCATGCCGGAGAATTTTAAACTACTGGGAATTAAGGATCCGTTTGACCCAAGGCAAAACATAGATGCAGGCGCACGTTATTTTAAGCAAATGTATGATCGTTTTAAAGGAAAATTAGCCCTCTCACTGGCAGCGTATAATGCCGGACCTACGGCGGTGGAGCGTTATAATACCGTTCCGCCCTATGATGAGACCGAAGCGTATGTAGAAAAAGTTTTAAAATATTATTATAACTATAAAAACCTTTAATCTACAGATGTCGCAGACCGGTCTTCGTCCTAAAGGAAAGCGACTACGCCCCGGCAAGTTTTCTCAGATTAAAATGAGTGTCTGGTAGAGACAGCGAAATCTACTGGGTTTGATATCCCGCAGCTTGCGGTGGGGTTGTTCATTACCGCTTTACTTTCCTACCACCCAACCTTTAAATACCTATATCTGATTACACCAAGCCTTGGTGATTGCAGACCAAAGAACAATTGAAACTTTAATCTTTAAACGTTCCTTTCGCTTCATTTATGAGCTGCAGGATGATTGCGGTTCGGGTGGGCAAATAAAGGCTGAGTAAATGAATTCGGCGGCTGGCATCCAATTCGGTTGCGTGCACCTGGTTTGTTACCAATCGTCCGTGACCCCCATATTGCATAGCGTCGCTGTCCATCAGCATTTTAAAGCGGCCCGGCTCGGTTTCGATGCGATAGTCCATATAGGAATGCTGAGGATGAAAATTGAAGGCAAACAAGAGCCCGGAACGCTCAAAAATCGTTATCTTGTTGTCGGAGTGTTCGTACACCAGATTGGGCCCGGAAGTGTCAAGCAGTCGATATTTTTTGGCCAGTGCGATCATGTCACGATCAAATTTGAGCAGATATTGATATTTTAAATTGGGATCGTCCATCAGATGCCATTGGCGCCGGGCATATTTGCAGGACCAATTGTTGCCTTCCCGCGGAAAATCAATCCACTCCGGGTGGCCGAATTCATTGCCCATAAAGTTCAAATAGCCGGCTCCGGCCGTGGCCAAAGTGATTAAGCGGATCATTTTGTGCAAGGCGATGCCCCGATCTACGCGAACATTTTCATCCCCGACACGCATGTGGTCATACATGTCTTCGGCAATCAACCGAAAGATAATTGACTTGTCGCCCACCAGAGCCTGATCGTGGGATTCTGCATAGCTAATGGTTTTTTCATCGTCACGGCGATTGGTCAATTCAAACCACAAATGACCCATGGACCAGTTTTCGTCGGAAACTTCCTTGATCAGTTTGATCCAGTTGTCCGGAACCCCCATGGCAAAACGATAGTCGAAACCAAAACCACCGTTTTCCGGAAGTGCCGCCAGGCCCGGCATGCCGCTGACATCTTCGGCGATGGTGATCGCGTGGGGTTTCAGGGTATGAATCAACCGATTTGCCAGGGCCAGGTACGTCAGCGCATCCTCATCCACGCTGTCTGAAAAATAATCATCGTAGGTCGTAAAGGCCTTGCTCAAGCCATGGTGCAAATAGAGCATGCTGGTGATGCCGTCAAAGCGAAAGCCGTCAAAATGAAATTCCTCCAGCCAAAAGCGGCAATTTGACAACAGAAAATGCAGCACCTGGTGTTTGCCGTAGTCAAAACAGCGGGAGTCCCAGAGGTCGTGACGGCCACGTTGTCCATCATGAAAATATTGATACAATGTGCCGTCGAAACGGCTGAGACCCTCGGTTTCGTTGGTGACGGCATGGGAATGGATAATGTCCATTAACACAGCCAGACCGGCACAATGGGCTTCGTCAATCAGGGCTTTTAGATCATCCGGAGA
>JASFSK010000288.1:0-6317 GCA_050114455.1 Desulfobacterales bacterium
CGGGACTCGATCTTGAAATGCCCCACTGGTGCGGTGCTGACGCTGCCGGCGAAATTGTTGATATCGGACCGGATGTATCCGGCTGGCAGACCGGGCAGCGGGTGGTCATTGATCCTGGCATCAATATATCCAAAGATGAATATACCCGGCGTGGGGAGGACAGTGTCAGCACCGATTATCATGTTCTGGGGGAACATATGCGCGGCGCTGCCGCCGAGTATTTAAAGGTTCCGGTGGACAACCTTGCGGCGATTCCCGACGGAATTGATTTTGCCGAGGCGGCCGCCCCGATTCTGGTGACCCTGACTGCCTGGCGTATGCTGATGCATCGTGCAGCACTGCGTGCCGGTGAGTCCGTGCTGGTAGTCGGCGCGGGTGGCGGGGTCAACAGCATGGCGATTCAGGTTTCCAAACTGGCGGGTGCCACCGTCTATGTCGTGGCTGCCAATCCGGAAAAGTCAGCACGAGCCCGGCAGTTGGGCGCCGATATCGTTCTCGATCGATCAGAAGTGAATTGGGGCCAGGAAATTTCTAAAATCACCGCAAAACGAGGTGTCGACGTGGTGGTGGACAATGTGGGCAAGGCCACCATTAACACCAGCATGAAAGCTGTCGCCCGCGGCGGCAGAATTGTCATTGTTGGAAACACCAGCGGGCCCCAAGCCGAGATCGATATTCGTTATATTTTCGGCAAACAGATCAGCCTGATCGGCAGTACCATGGGTTCCCATCAGGATTTTCATGACATTTTAAGATTGCTGTGGTCGGGCAGGCTTAAACCGGTTATCCATCGTGTTATGCCGCTGAGCGAAGGCCGCCAGGCCTACCAGATGATGGAATCGGGCCAGCTGTTTGGAAAAATTGTTTTGACGCCCTAGTATCCTAGATTCGAAACCCAACAACGATCGATTTCGGATCTAGGCGTCAAAAGTTCCTTATTCCATCAATCTTGCCGCTCCCACTCCCCTAGCACAGCCTTTTTCTCGCTTGATTTTAATTTTCAAGGACTTATACTACTTTTATACTTATATTTTTGGGTTCCAGAGCTTCCTTCTGCAGGCATTAGAGCGTTTGGAATATGCCAGCAGGCATCTTATTGCTATTTAAAGCAGCATTGCAAAACTGCCGATAGTGGAACGTTATTTTGCCAAACGCTCTAAACAACGCTGCTGATCGTTCCAAGAACCGCTCAGCGCTGAAAACGGCTTGGTTGAATCTCCATCATGGCACAGTCACCCGGGTACGAACACGATATTTTCATTAGCTATGCCCATAATGACAATTATGGATTCGGCGGGGGGCCGGGCTGGGTGGATATCTTTGAAGACTGGTTGTATAATTGGCTTCACAAACGCCGAGGGCTGACCGATCTTCGAATCTGGCGGGATAAAAGGCGAATGCAAGGCAACACCGTCTTTGACGATGCGATCGAAAAAGCCCTGGATTCATCTGCCATCTTTCTGGCCCTGACCTCGCGAAATTATCTCCAATCAGACTACTGCCGAAAGGAATTGCGCCGTTTTTACAAGCACCACGGCATGCAGGGCGGGGGACTGCGAGTCGGAGATTCATTTCGCATTTTTAATATTTTGCTTCATAACATTCCCCATCCAAATTGGGCTGCAGAATTGCAAGGTACCAGCGGATTTCCCATGAATGATGCCGGTTCCGATGATGCCCTGGGTGAATTTACCTCACCGAACGACAGCGGTTTTGAGCGGCAAATGCGACCGATCGTGGATGCAGTTGAAGACTTGCTTCAGAAAGTAACTCCGGCGCCGAGCACTGTCGACGAGAATTTGCCCCAGACCGATGAATTTTCAATTTTTATCGCGGACGTGCCGGACGTGCTTGAAGATTTCAAAGAGCGCATTCTTAGCGAGGTGCACCAACAAGAGTTAGAAACAGCCAGCGATATTCCGCCGCCAATGGACCATGCGGGCCATGCCGAAGCCGTACGCCAATCGTTGTCCAAGGTGCAGTTTTCGATTCATCTGTTGAATCAATGGCCGGGGCGCAAAATTGTGGACCGCAAGGAGACCACTTACCCCCGTGAGCAACATGAAATTGCCTTCGAAAAGTCGATTCAGCAGCTGGTTTGGGTACCACCCGACCTGGACTACACGACCGTTGAAAACGAAGCACAACGCCGGTTTCTTCAATATTGTGAAACCAGGCCCAGGACAATGGGTCAATATGAACTTGTCAGATGTCTGCAAAGCGATTTTGTCAGTCTCGTTCGGGATCGCATCGTTCAGCGTCGACAGCTAGCCGGCAACCAAACACGGCAACTGAGCTATCTTATCGACACCCATCAGAAAGACCAGCGCTATGCCTTTAAACTGGCCGATTTTCTTCTGGATAAAGGTGCTGAAGTCGATTTCAATCATGAATCCCGAGATCCGACCGTCAGTCTTGCCAAATTTGAGCAATCCATAAAAAATGTCAAAAATCTGGTGCTGGTTTGCGGTAAGGTCGGTCCCGCTTGGCTGATTGGACGCATAAAAAAGGCGTTTCAGGCGATCTCAGAACAGTTTGAATTTGAAAATCAAACCAGTCTCGAGCGCATCTGGCTATATCTTGCACCCCAAAGCGCCGGAAGGCCTGATCTGCCCACCTTTCCGCCCTTAATTCATATCGATATCTTAGATAACAGCCAGTCAGACCATATCGACCCCCGGGTGACCGAGCGACTTCTTGCCGCCGGAGTGAGGCAATGAACCGCGGCACTGTCCAGGAAAACCCATTTGTCGGTCTACGACCTTTTGAAAGTAAGGACAGCCTCTACTACTTTGGGCGCAAGGAACAGACGCGTGCCCTTCTGAAACAATTGAACTCCAATCGATTCGTGGCCGTGGTCGGCAGCTCCGGTTGCGGCAAGTCTTCGTTGGTGCGCGCAGGGCTCATCCCCAACCTGGAAGCAGGCTTTTTGGTTCAGGACCGGGATTTGTGGGAAATTGCAACCTCCAAACCGGGTGATGCCCCGCTGTACAATCTGGCCGCCTCGCTGGTTTCGCTGACCGGGTCCGGTGAATCCGCTGAATCCACTGAAAAGCTATTGGAAACAGTTCAGCGTCGGGGACCTCAAGCGCTTGTCGATTTGGCTCAGGCAACCCTCAACGATCAGGACAGCAATCTGTTGATCGTCGTGGACCAGTTTGAAGAACTGTTTCGTTTTCAGCGGCAGCAAACGACCCGGGTGCGCGAGGAGGCCGCTGATTTTGTCGCCACCCTGTTGCATCTCTCAAAGCAAATGGTCACTCCGATTTATGTCGTATTGACCATGCGATCCGATTTTTTGGGCGAGTGTGATGCTTTTCAAGGTTTGCCGGAAGCCATGAACAGAAGCCAATATCTCGTGCCGCGTCTGACCCGCGATCAGCGCCGGGAAGCCTTACTCGGTCCCGTTCGGCTCGCCGGCGCTGCTATCACTCCCCGACTGATGGATCGGTTACTCAACGAAAGTCTCGATACCCGGGATGATCTGCCGATTTTGCAGCACGCACTCATGCGTACCTGGCAAGTCTGGGCCGAAAACGATGGCAAAGGGGAGATTGACCTCGACCATTACGAACAGGCCGGCACCCTAAAAAATGCGTTGCGTCTGCATGCAGACGAGGCCCTGAAAAACTTGAAGAAAGATGAGCGCGTGATTGCAGAGCACATGTTTCGGGCCCTCACCGAGACGGATGCTTCCAATCGGCGAATCCGTCGGCCTGCCCATCTGCACCAAATAGCGGCTATCTGCGGCCAAGATGTATCTTCTGAAAACGTCCTGTCTCTGATTCAACGCTTCAATGCCGACAACCGTAATTTTCTGGTTCTTTCAACCCGAACTCCGTCCGACGACCCTTTGATTGACATTTCCCACGAAAGCCTGATTCGGCAGTGGAAAACCCTTGTCGACTGGGTGGACCGAGAAGCCGAGTCCGCCCGTATATATCAAAGACTGTCCCAGAGTGCCGATCTTTATGCTCAAGGCAAGGCCGGCCTTTACAAGGAAACCGACCTGCAGGTCGCGCTGGACTGGCAACGGCAGCAGCAGCCGAATACCGAATGGGCTGCTCGCTACGATTCCAATTTCAGCCTGGCCATGGGCTTCCTGGATCAGAGTGTTAAGAAGCAGCGAACAAACAAAATGTTCCTTGTTTCCTTTCTGGTCTGTGTTTATGCCAGCCTTTACTCCTGGTTGGTGATTGCAACGACAGATGATGTGTCAATGGCCACCAATTCGACGGCTTTACCGATCATCGGAACCCAGATGCCTGTCAACCTGGTCTACCTCGTATCGCCGCTGATTATGATCAGCATTTATGCCTGGTTTCTGCTCCACCTGCAGCGTCTTGTTCTGATATTGTCCTCCCAGCCGAAAGCACTCAAAGGTGGCAAATTCCTTTTGGCCTGGCTGGAGCAAACCGGTATGCACGCCTTGGCTTGGATAACCATACCGGCGATATTCATAGGCTTGTGGATGCATTACTTATTGCGCCGCGATTGGGTGGTCACTGGATTTCATATCGTTTTCATTACGCTTGCGGTTTTGATGGCCTTGCTTTTCCACCGATCTTCAAAACCCGGTGACCCTGGGACAATCGATTCAGGTCGCCAGGTAAAAAAAGCCGGTATTGCCTGTGTCCTGTTGGTTGCACTGGTGGTCTGGCTCTTGTCTTTGGGAGTTTTCAAGGGAACCCCCGAACGTTATTTCACCCGCCATGGGGATTATTATGGGTTTGTTCCCTGGCTGTTTCATGAAGTCGGCTACGATGTGTTTTACGATTTCAAAGAACAGTATGTATCTAAACTGCCGAAAAACTTCTGGTTGATAGAATCCGAATCAGACCGCATGAATGCCATTGAAGGCGCCTTGTTGAAAAAGGAGGATCTCAGGCACGCCGACATTTACCAGGCTTTTGTGGTTAAAGCCAATTTGCGCAATGCTGAAATGCGCGGCGCCAGGCTGCGTGAGTCGGATTTCCGAAATGCCGACCTGCGCGGTGCCAACCTGGCAGACGCCGACTTAAGGCAGGGAAATTTTCATCGTGCCGACTTTCGAGAGACCACCCTTACAGACGTCGACCTGGGGGATGCGAATCTGCAAGAGGCCCAACTGGGCTTTGCAGATTTCAGCGGGGCTAATTTCAGCAACACGAAATTGGCCGGTGCCGATCTTAGATGTGCCGTTCTGTGCGATGTGCAAAATCTGTCTATCGAAGATCTGAAAAGCGTCAAAACCCTTTACCGTGCCAAATTAGACGATGGTGTCCAACAGCAAATTGAGCTCAGCCACCCTGAACTATTTGCGCCACCACCCGATCCCTGGTTCGATATGACCACGCCCTATAATGTCCACCGAAAAGACATCTGCAAATGAACTACCATGAATGGGTTCCGGCTCATCTGCTTTTACCTCTCAGACTCCAACTTCGAGCTACTTTCCAGACATTCTGAACGTCAGAACGGATAAAAAAGGCCCGTGTTTAAGTTAAAGGATCCGCACAGTTTTATTTTTTTCTTTATTTATATAATTATTAAATAATATATTTTATTGATATTGAATATCTTTATTGTAATTTTTTTTATTTACGTGTAATATGCAGATTATGGCTAAGAAAAAAGTATTCTCAACAACCATTGATTCCGATCGCATCAAGGACCTGAAACATCTTGCTGTGGATACGGACAAATCATTGGGCAACCTTTTAGAAGAAGCCATTCAGGACATCGTTGAAAAATACCGCGATAAACTAAAAAAATAAGGTTTTAAGATAGGGCCCATTCGGCAGCAATCCACTTCAACTGCCGCCTAGCGGATCCGTTTGTTTTTTCATAAGCTCCCGAAATATAATTAGTTTTTGTACATCCTGGGTGCCTTCCCCCAATGATGACCCCCAAACGTCCAATGGATATTTGTGAATTGGATGTTCATAGATAACCGATGCAGCACCAAAGATATCTGCCGCCCAGATGGTGACTTTTCGGGCGAGCTCCACGGCCATGTATTTCGCGATGGATGATGCCTGACGAAAGTCCTCTCCCTGATCAATTTTCCAGCAGGCCTTTTGCAGCAAAAGCCGAGCGGACTCAATTTTTGCATAAAAAGGGTAAGACCCATAAGTCCCAAATCAATGTGCGCCAACGCGGCGATCGCCACACCCGGTGACGTCTTTGCCAGTTCTTCTGATATGACCGCCTCCCTCAAGGCTGAACCCTTAACCAGGCGTCCATTTTCGATCCTAAAACCGTACCAGCCGCCTTTGCCCATAATCTGAAAAAAAGCAGCAGGTATTTTTTTTTCTCGGGTCCAGGTTGATAAATTC
>JASFSK010000289.1:0-6308 GCA_050114455.1 Desulfobacterales bacterium
GCCCATGACCTCTTTGAATCCTGTGCATCGCATTGGCAAGCAAATATCCGAGGTGACCATAAAGCACAGGGGATACAGCAAGCGGGAAGGCTTGAACCAGGCCATCGAGATACTGCGCCGGGTAAAGATACCTTCGCCCGAAAAACGGGTTTATGAATACCCCCATCAGCTCTCGGGCGGAATGCGCCAGCGGGTGATGATTGCCATGGCCTTGTCCTGTCGACCGGACCTCTTGATAGCCGATGAGCCCACTACCGCGCTGGATGTTACCATCCAGGCCCAGATCATGGAATTGATTTTAAAGCTGCAAGATGATTTTCAGACCGCCATCATGCTGATTACCCATGACCTCGGGCTTATTTCCAAAACCGCCCACCGAATCGTGGTCATGTATGCCGGCAAAGTGGTGGAGATGGGCCTGGCGGCGGAGATATTCAAAGAAACCGCTCATCCCTATACAGAGTGCCTGCTGCAGTCAGTTCCCGTTATCGGGCGGCGCACCCGGGAGAAGCGCACTCGGCTGCGGGAGATTGTGGGTACCATCCCATCCTTACTACAACTTCCCACAGGCTGCTTGTTCCATCTCCGCTGCCCCAACGCGCAAGAGATCTGCCGGGAGGAAAAGCCTCCTGCATATACCCTCTCGGACAGCCACCAAGCCTGGTGTCATTTTACTGGTAAGCTGCAAAATGGAAATTAGGGAAACCGACAATAGCGTTGGTGTTGAATTCTTTTTAAGATCTGGTTGATTGTTATGAAAGATATCCTGCGGGTTGAAAATCTCGAGGTCTATTTTCCAGTCCGCAAAGGGGTGCTGAACCGCAAAGCCGGTTGGGTGAGGGCTGTCGACGGCATCAGCTTTACCTTGCGGGAAGGCGAAACGCTGGGCCTGGTAGGCGAGAGCGGCTGTGGGAAATCCACCGCTGCCTTGGCCATACTGCGTCTATTGGAACCGACTGGCGGCAAGGTTTTTTTGTATGATCAGGATCTTTCCAGGCTATCAAGGCAAGCACTGCGGCAGCAAAGAACCCGTATTCAAATGATATATCAAGACCCGTTTTCATCCTTGAATCCCCGCATGACGGTGAGCCGCACCCTGACCGAGCCCATGAAGGCGCACCAGTTGTACACCGATAAGGAAATGGAACGTCGCTCGGCCGAGCTAATGGAAAAAGTCGGACTTACCCCGGAGCACGGCAACCGCTATCCCCACGAGTTTTCCGGGGGGCAGCGTCAGCGTATCGGCATTGCGAGGGCCCTGGCTCTTAATCCGTCCCTGATAATCGGGGATGAGCCAGTATCAGCCCTGGATGTTTCTATCCAGGCCCAGATCATAAACTTGCTGGTGGACCTGCAAAGCGAGCTCGGTCTTTCGTATATCATTATTTCCCATGATCTTGCAGTGGTGGAGCATATTTCCGACCGCATCGCGGTGATGTATTTGGGGCAAATAGTGGAACTGGCTCCGTTTGAAATGTTGTACAAGAATCCCAGGCATCCTTACACCAGGGCGCTTTTGAACGCAGTACCGGTCATGGACGATGATACTCCTTGGGGCAGCAGCGCGCTGCAAGGGGATGTGCCCAGTCCCTTGAATCCCCCCAACGGCTGCCGTTTTCATCCGCGCTGCCCCGAAGTGATGCCGGTGTGCAGGGAGTCGGAGCCGTCATACCAGGAAGTTGCCTATGAATGCTTTGTGGCCTGTCATCTTTATGAGTAGCTGCCGGATATATGATGCCAGCGCGGGTACACCGATGCCGGGTTAAAAATGAGCCGGTATCAGGCATTGCCGGAGAATCTGAGAGGATATATTTTAATTATTAAAAAGTTGATTGATTCAAAAAGAGCTGCTGAATTGCAAGATTCCTCAATACATCAATCCTCCAAAAGGAAAAAAGAATTAATCAGAGATTGAGAATCTCGGCATCTCGCTATGATGATGGGAGACCAGTATGAAGGCTATGGTTGCAGGCTTGGGAATGCAGGGCAAGGCCGTGACCCATGACTTGTCCAAAAGCGAATTAATTGATCAGGTGATCGCGTTGGATGTTGACTTGTCGTCGGCCCGCGTTTTTTTGGAAAATGATGACTATACCAATGTAGCGGCCATCGAGGCGGACGCGATGGATCAGGCGGTGTTGCTGGATTTGATTACTCAGCACCAAATTGACCTATTGATTTGTATGATGCCTGCTTGGCTTTGCGGACCTATCGCCGGCACCTGTATAGAGGCTGGCATACCCTATATCTGCACCACCTACGCCAGTGTGCTGGAAGGGCTGGATGGGTTGGCCCGGCAAAAAAACGTACTTTTGCTGCCCGAGATGGGATTTGATCCCGGCATTGATTTGATGCTGGCTGCCAAGGCGGTAGCCCAGCTTGATGAGGTACACGGTTTAAACAGCTATGGCTCGGGTGTACCAGAGCCGAATGCATGCGACAATCCCATCAACTACAAAATCAGCTGGACCTTTGAGGGTGTGCTGGCCGCCTATGCCCGGCCGGCGCGCCTTTTGAAACAAGGCAAAGAGGTGAAAATTCCCGCAGCGGACATCTTCAATGATGAGTGGGTCGAAATCATGGATATACCGGATGTGGGCCTTATGGAAAGCTATCCCAACGGTGACGCTGTGAAGTTCATTCCCGCTATGGATCTAGGGCCAGAGCTGAAGGAAATGGGCCGTTTTACCACCCGTTGGCCGGGGCACTGCATGTTCTGGCGTACGATGTCCCATTTGGGTTTTTTGAGGGAAACGCCCATCGACATGGGGGACGGGGCTTCGGTTTCGCCTCGAAGTTTTTTGAGCCGGCTGTTGACTCCCCAACTGCAGTACCGCGATGACGAGCGGGATCTGGCTTTTTTACGAGTACATACGTGGGGGCTCAAGGATAAGCAGCCGAAGTCCATCATTTACGACCTGATAGACTACCGCGATCTGAAAACCGGATTCTATGCCATGAACCGCACAGTGGGGTATACCGCCAGCATTGCGGCTCAGATGGTACTCAGTGGACAGATTCGCGGGACCGGAATATTGTCACCCATGAAAGACGTGGATGTGGACCTTGTTTTGAAGGAACTGGGCAAAAGGGGGGTTCGCATTATTCAGCGGGACAGCTAATCCATTTCCGAATATCACTTCTATTTGGGAGGTAATTCGTTGGTCAGCACCGGCCTGACTTCGATAGATTCAGAAGCACAATTATCTGAATTGTTGAATCGAGCCCTGCTGCTTGATCTGGAAACCACAAGATCAGGCCGGGTTCGACATATTGGCGCCGTGCTGAACGGTCATGTTTTCGAAAAAAAACAACGAGCCGGATCAATCGACACATTAAAACAGCTAGACGAAATTGCCGAGGATGCTGACTTCGTTTTAGGGCACAATCTACTTGGGCATGATTTCCCAGTATTAAAATCCTCGTCCCCATGGCTTCAGATCCTTCAAAAGCCGGTTATAGACACCCTCTACCTCTCTCCTATCGCCTTTCCTCAAAATCCATATCATCGCCTGGTGAAAGACTACAAACTTGTTAGGGCAACCATCAACAACCCTGTTGAGGATGCGAAATTAGCCGCGTCCGTGTTTAAGGACCAGTGGGGTAGCTTCCGAAAATTTTCAGAAGAGATGCCAGAGGTCATAGATTTTTACAGATACTGCTTCCATGGCAGCATTTTTAATGGATTTTCAGGTAATGGCCTTTCATCCGTCTTTTCAATCATGTCATCCGATTCAATAGACGATTCTTTTAAAGCACTCGAATGCTTTGCCAATCTGGCATCCGGCAAAACATGCTCCAAAGCAGTTAACAGAACGATTCCTGACCTTTTGGTCGACGACGCCAAACGACCTGCGGCGGCATTCTGCTTAGCTTGGCTACAGGTCGCAGGCGGAAACTCGGTGCTCCCTCCATGGGTTCGGTATCGATTCCCTGAGATCTCATCGGTTATCCAAACCTTGCGGGAAATTCCTTGCGGAAATGAACACTGCGGATACTGTGCGGAAAATCACGATCCTGAACGCCAACTCACAAGATTTTTTGGTTACCCTTCATTTCGTGAGGCACCAAAAACAGAAGAGGGTGAAAGCCTGCAACGTGCCATCGTGCTTGACTGCATGGGTAATCACCCTACCATGGGCATTTTGCCGACCGGAGGCGGCAAATCGCTCTGCTATCAGCTTCCTGCGTTGATCCGGTACTGGCGACGAGGGACCCTGACCGTTGTAATCTCGCCGCTTCAAGCGCTGATGAAGGACCAGGTGGACAATCTGGTGAAAAAAACGGGGACCCTGTTTGCCGAGTCTGTATCAGGGCTGCAAACCCCACCGGAGCGCGGGGAAGTATTTGAAAGAATCCGATTGGGTGATACGGCGATTTTATATATTTCACCGGAACAGTTGCGCAGCATGGGAGTCCGAAATGTTCTCAAACAGCGTGAAATTGGAAGCTGGGTATTCGATGAGGCGCACTGTCTTTCCAAATGGGGGCACGATTTTAGACCGGATTACCTATACGCTGCCCGATTTATACGCGAATTCGCCGAAGAGCAGGATCAATCAGTTCCTCCGATAGCTTGCTTTACGGCAACGGCCAAAACGAGTGTAATTGAGGAAATCAATACTCACTTTCGCAAGGAACTGGACCAGGAACTCAAACTGTTTGCTGGCGGTGTCGAACGGCAAAACCTCTCATTTGAGGTTGTTCCGCTTTCCAAGGCTGAAAAGCTTGAGCGAACCTACGAGATTATTCAGGAACATTTTGATTCCAACGATGACCCAGGGGGGGTCATTGTCTACGCCGCAACGCGCGATGGCACAGAGGAAATTCGAGACTTCCTACATCATCAGGGAATGATCGTTGAGGCCTTTCATGCCAGAATCGACGCCAAAGACAAACGTGAAATTATCGAAGCATTTGTAGCTGGTTCGATATCGATCATTTGTGCAACCAACGCCTTCGGTATGGGTATTGACAAAGAAAACATTCGATTGGTGGTGCACTATAATATGCCGGGTTCGCTTGAAAATTATATCCAGGAAGCCGGCCGAGCAGGCCGTGACTTAAAACCGGCCCATTGCATCCTACTGTATGATGAAGAGGACGCAACCTTACAGTTCAGGATGGGTTCTTTGTCGGAGGTCAGGCGAAATGAAATTGCGCGCACTTTAAGGGCCTTGCGACGCAAAAAAAAGAACGAATGTGGTGAGATCGTCATCACCGGCGATGAACTGATACGTGATGAAGACTGGCCCGAATTAAAGAATCTGGACCCTGAGTTTCGAGATACCAAAATCAGAGCGTCCATTGCCTGGCTGGAGCGGGCCGGGTTTCTGCAACGAAATCAAAATCTCACAGAGGTTTTTCAAGGAAAGCCCCTGATCGATTCGCTCGAGGAGGCCGATTCCACGATAGAACGCCTCAACATATCGCATCAAACCAAGAATCTTTGGATTGGTATATTGCAGCAACTTTTCAATAGCCCCGCAGATCATAGCGTTAGAGCTGACGAACTTGCAGAAGCGCTCTTTCCTGAAAAAGAACTCCTTCAAGAGATCGAGCAGAAGTCTGGGCAGACGATAGCTCAGATTGTCATTTCAGCGTTGCACGACATGTCAGATGCCGGATTGATAGACCAAGGGTTGATGTTGTCTGCGACATTCCGTCCTAAAGGGAAAAACAACGCATCAAAAATCTTCCAAAACGTTTGTGATATTGAAAACAAACTCATCAGATTGCTGCAGATTGAAGATCCTGACGCTGAAAACGGTGACTGGGTTGAACTCGATGTCCGGCGTCTGAATCAAAAACTTATCAACGAGGGGTTTAAAACGAGCCCAGATATCCTGAGGCTGCTGATAAAGGGTATTTCATACGATGGCAAGGGCTTTGCAGCATCGTCAGGCAGTTTCGAGATCGGGTATGTCGATCGGAACCGTTATCAGATAAGACTCAGGCGAAGCTGGCAAAACATCCAAAAGACAATTTTTCTGAGACAGAATATCGCCAAAGCCATTTTGCAAAGACTCCTAAGCCTTGCCAAAAAGCAAGCGGCAGAGACTGGCGCTGAAATGACCGGGAACGTTCAAATCAGTTTTACAAGCGATGAGCTTTCGGCCGCCATAAAAAGTGATCTTATCCTAAGCGTGGAGGTAAAAAAGGTTCTCCCGGCGATAGAACGCGCCCTCATGTTTCTGCATGAGCAACACATCATTGAGTTGCAGGGAGGGTTGGCCGTACTCAGACAAGCCATGACCTTGCGATTGGCAAAAGCCGCAAACCGTCGTTATTACTCTAAAGGTGATTAC
>JASFSK010000290.1:0-6285 GCA_050114455.1 Desulfobacterales bacterium
TTGGCGATGAATAATTTTTTATCTACTCAATCTCTGTCTTGTGCCGACTTAAATCGACCGGTTAGACGCTGCAGATGATCCGAGAAGGAAGGTGACACCCGGGTGGTTCTCTGGCAGAGCGCATCTATTACAACTTTATCGTCAATTTTGGTCAGTAAAGATATATTATCATTAGCAATTCCTACTACCAATACAGAACCCGGAATTGCGACCAGGGAAATGTTTTTTTTTACTCCAATATACTGACTTGCAATCACTTTAACCAACTGTTCTTTTGACCCGCTGGCATCTTTTTTTAATACTCGCTTCATAAAGTAAAAAACAACAATTAGCCCACCCAGGACAATGCCCAAAGAAGCCAGCATTTGCAAAGTGGTCGAAAAAATAGTCGGCGATAGATTCATTTTAGTCTCTCGATACGTTCCATGGGGCTGATGATTTCCGTCAGACGTACACCATATTTATCATTGACCACCACCACTTCTCCCCTGGCAATCGGTTTTTGGTTTGCCAGGATGTCCAGGCTCTCACCGGCAAGTTTTGACAGTTCAATTACGGAACCTTGACCCAATTTGAGTAAATCATTGATCAGAATTTTTGCGCGTCCTAATTCGACGGTCACACTCAGGGAAATATCGAGCAAAAAATCCATATTCACGGATGATTCATCATCAGCAGAATTGACAGTAGCCTTAAATTCACCTCGATTTTCGGAAGTTTCTTCAGTGGATGAAACCACTTTTTCATTATTCTCGGTGTTCCAGACATTCCGTTGCTCGGTCCCGCCTTCAGTTGCGGTCATATCTATTCTTCTCCTCCATTCTTCTGAAGCAGCGATGCAATTTCAACAGCACGGTTTCCTTTAATGATGCCTGGGAAACCAAGAAACTTTCGAACATTGCCAGCAGCGAGGGTAACTAAATCTTCCGGCCCTGAGTTTAGCTGTAAAACATCATCGATACGAAGATCCAACAAATCTCTCAGACTCCGGGTAGTCATGCCTAATTCCGCGGTAAGAGTTACTGGCATATCCTGCAATAATTTTTTAAGTTGCTCACTCCAGGTATGCTCTTGATCTTTACCAGGTAAATATTTTGACGATAGTTTGTCCTTGATGGGTTCCAACATCAAGTAGGGGATACAAATGTGAATATTTCCCGAGAATTTTTCTCCTTTGACGGCAAAAACAATCACCACCATTAAATCATTTGGAGAAGCCAGATGGACAAAATCAGGTTTTATTTCCGTTTTTTTGAAAGAAATACTTATGGAATCAACAATCGCCCAGGCTTTTTGCAGATTTGCAAGGAATTCCAAGGAAAATTTTCGCATCATGCGCTGCTCGATCAAGGTAAATTCCCGCACTCGCTGACCAGGCTTACCATCACCTCCGAACATGCAGTCAATCAGCGAATAAACAAGGGTGGGTTCGATTGCCAGCATAGCCGAACCAATCAGAGGGTCCATCGAAAAAATGGTGAAACTGGTAGGACTTGAAAAGGCTCCGATGCATTCTGAATACTTTACTATTTCAGTAGAAACAAACTCCGCTTCAATAGCTCGTTGCAATGAAGTTGGGAGAGACGTGTTTAATAAGGTGGCTAACTTATCATAAACTTCTTCCAGAGCGTAAAATTGATCCCTCAACATGATATTCTGGGATGTCAGATTATATGCGACCGCTGACGCTTCTGGTTTGGTCTCTTCCTCAAGATCAACTTCACCGTTGTCCATCGCCGACAACAGTGCATCAATCTCTTCTTGAGATAGGATCTGGTCAGACATAGTTAACGCTTCTACTGAACCACAAATTCTTTAAAATAAATGTTGGTTATCTGGCCCCGGGCCAACAGTCCGTTGAGACTTGACAGCATTTGATCTCTCAAGTCAGTTTTACCTTTTGTAGTGTTGATATCTTCAAAACGTTTTGTTGGCAGAATCGTTAAAATACTGTCTCGCACCTGAGGCAATCGCTTTTCAACTTCACTCTCCAGTTCTTCACTCTCAAGTTCTAAATCGATGCTAATCCTTAAGTATCGCTTTCCGCCTTTATCGGCGAGATTAACAATAAATGTATCAAGAGGATATATCGGGCCCAACAGGTCTTTTACCGGAACCGAGGCACCCGGATCAGCTTGGTCACTGTTTTTGGCCGAAGCTTGGGACTGGGTCTCCATCGCTGACAGTTTGTTCCACATCATAAACAGGCCGCCGCCCAATCCCAGTATAAAAACCATCATAACGCTAATGAATATAATCAGCAGTTTATTTGACATTGTGTAATTTTATCCTCCCTTGTCAAAACAATATCCACCCGTCGGTATTTATTTAAGGGACCGACAGTTTGTGGCCTATCTGCAGTTGAAATCAGGCAAAACTCCAACAGGAATTTTTTGCAGCTGAATTTGTCGAATTCGTCGATCTCTATGAAGCAAGTATTGTGCCACGTGCCGACACACTCAGGCTTTTGAAGACGCAATTTCGCATACCTCTAATCGTGTCTCAACTCTATGAAAATGTACGGGCATAAAGACGGTAAGATTTTAAGGATACTAATGGTGATTGGAGGGGTTCGGATCGCATCCAAAGCGGATTTCAAGGAGGGTTCAGCAGCGGTGTCAACTTTGGCAATCGTTAGTCAAGTGTTTGACGATGCCGCCGAAAGATATAGATTTGAATTTTAGACTGTCAAAATGAAAAATTCAGTTTCATTTTTATGGCTGCACGAAAATCTAAACAAAGTGATTGGAAAAGCCGATATTTCGTACACTTGGCATGCATTCATAGTTTACCAGAATATATTTTAGAAGGAACGAAGATATCGGCTGTTTCATTACTATGGACTAATTTCCATAAAGCAAATTCACATTACCGTTTCAAACTGATCAGTTCCTGTAATACTTCGTCACTGGTCGTGATCACCCGTGAATTTGCCTGGAAGGCGCGTTGTGTGGTAATCATTTTCACGAACTCTTGCGCCAAATCGACATTGGACATCTCGATGGCGCTGGGGCTGATACTTCCCAAGCTCCCGCTAAGCGGCACGCCCGGCATTGCCTGTCCAGACGCACGTGATTCTGCATAAAGATTTTTCCCCATTTTGCTTAAACCGAAATAGCTTGGAAAATCAGCTAATACAACCTGATATAGTGGAGTAAGCTGTCCATTTGAATAGGCTCCAGTGACAAACCCGCTTTCGTCTATCGATACCCCTCTAAGGTTTCCCGCCGAATATCCATTCTGGGTATTGAAATTGGTGGTCGAAGCGGCTGCATATTGAGTTAGGTCTCCGTTCGTGAGATTGGCGGTATCGAAAAGATCCCAATTGATCGTAATGTCGGCAGCACCGCTGATCAGGTTGGTGAGAGTAATGCTGGGGTCAGAACCACTGTTCAAATTTCCATTGCCGTCGAAGGTAAGATTGGCGTTGGTGATACCGATATCGCTTGCAGGGGTGGTCACCGTCCCGGTCGGAACCGAGACGCTGGCAGTCCAGGCATTCGCTGCGGTCTTGGTAAAAGTCAAGGTTAATGGGATGGCGTTTCCTAATGAATCATAGACTGTCTGAGTGCTAGAATAGGTATCATTTACAGCTGCACCAGCATCCAGATTAATATCCAGTGTTGATGACGTTGTTGCCTGTGGTGGTGCCGTACTTTCTCCGGGAACATTTATATTCTCAATTGAACCCAGGGTAGCAGTCCCGTCGGCAGCGACGGAGGTCACAGAATATCCTTGAACGAAAAGGCCATCGGGGTTTACAAGATACCCATTTTTGTCAAAGGAAAATTCACCGGCACGGGTATAGTAGGTAGAACCCGTGGCATCTTCGACCATGAAAAAGCCTTTCCCGTTAATCGCCATATCTGTTGAATTCGAGGTGTTCTCAATAGATCCCTGACTCCATGAAGGTGAAACCCCCCAAAATTCAACGCCTCGCCCAATACCGCTGGTGCCGGATCCTCCCAAAGATTGGCTCAAAATATTGGCAAACGACGATTTATTTGATTTAAAAGCGGTAGTGTTTACATTGGCAATATTATCTCCGATGACCGTCATGGCAGTCGAATTTGCACTTAATCCGGATATACCAGCAAACAATGATCCTATCATATCTTATCTCCTCTGTAGGTTAAAGTGTTATCCTTATTTTTTGGACTCCAAATCTTCCGCGAGATTGGAGGGTTTTGCCACTTGGATCACATCACCAAGAGCGATCTTTTGGTTTTCCGAAACCAGGAAAGGTGTATTATTTTCAAATGTGACGCTATTTACGGTTCCGGTAAAAAAGGAAGTAGCCTTAACAGTATTTCCATTGACATCGACTGCCATGATTTCAAAAGTGTAGTTTCCATCATTTGCCGGATTACCGTCTTGATCCGTACCGTCCCAAGTCAGGGAGTGCTTTCCTGATGATAAATTTTTACTCTCAAAGGCCTTAACAAACTCCTTGGTGTGATCATAGATATTCACCACCACTGTATCAGCCTCCCTGTCCAATCTAAATTCACAGTCAGTCGGCGTCCCATTTGATAGTTTCAGAAAATTGCCATTGGCCGTGATCTCTTTTCCAAGCAGCGAAACTGCCTGTGAATTGTTAGTCGAGGTCTCTAGATTTTGTAATTGTTCTAGATTATCGTTGACATTGCTCAATTGTTCCAGAGAGCTGAATTGAGCCAGCTGGGCTGTAAATTCAGTTGAGTCGGCGGGATTTAATGGATCCTGGTTTTGGAGCTGGGTTATCAACAATTGCAAAAAATCGTCTTTGCCTAATACTGTTGACTCGGCAACAGTGCTCTTTGTGACGCCATTCGCTACGGAGTTTATTTCTGGAGTTATCATTTTGGCTTTACCTTTGACGATAAAACAATTTTTTTTTAATAAAATTCCGTGATTCAGACAAAATAGTCCACTGTCAATTCATCGGCATTCAATCGTCCGACGTCCGCTGCTTGCCGCCGCTCAGAGGACTCTTTTTCTACGTTTCCCGAGTTGGTATGTGCTTCGCCGTGTTGGCGACTTTTTGCTCGCCCAGATTTTTCCTGGGAATGTTCATGCTCATCAGAGTCACTGGATACTGCGACTTCTAGTTTGTCGACTTGAAGTCCCTGTTGCTGCAAATCAGCTTTCAACTGAAAAATATTATTTTCAACCATTTCTTTGACAAAACCAAATTCAGTTAAAATCTTTACGGTCACCTGATGGTTTTCCGTTGTCACCTGCATGCGGATATGGCCGAGATATTCTGGCTTCAACTCAATCTTTGCTTCGTGTTGACCATTTCTCATATATATCGCAGCTTTTCGAACGATTTGATCCAAAGTCTGTGTTCTTACGCCATCTTGGTCCAAATTGGCTTGTTTGGAAAACGAAGTGAATTCGAAAGTTTTCTCCGTGAGTTGATGCTGCGATCCCGGCAGACCGCTGCCGTCGGAACCGGCATCCACCTTTGTCACCTTACCGACAGTTTCACCGATCATAGGATCGCCCATTTTCATTTGATTTTCTTTGGCTATCTGTGCATCATAAATCATTTTTGAAACCAGTGATGCTTCTGCATTCCCTCCACTGAAAGGACTGGATTCACTACCAAACCGCTGAGTTAACTCAAAAGCACGTGTTGTCCGAGCATCTCCGTTAAATTTTTTGCCGTGCTGGGATTCGGTATCCAAAGCCTCCATCCGGACCTTTTCCGCAGCGGTTACTCCCTCACCTGCTGAAATCTTTGCCAGTTTTACATCATCAGCCATTTTTGAAAGCGATGAGGATTTAAGATTTAAATTTGCATCTTGAGCCGTATAACTCGTTGATCGCTGTTCCTGGCCAGAAGCCAACTCCTTAAGGCCCTCACTTGCTGTCTTTAAAGCAGTCGGAGATTGGGTATCCGGCAGGTTCATTGGGTTAGACTCAGAGTTTGACAAATTCCCTGATAAAATTGTTAAAGGAATCCGTTCATTGGGGTTTGTTGGGGCTGGTAAACCGGCTTTTTCAGAGATTGCCATTTCGTCTTTTAGTCTGCTTACTGCCATAAGGATCGATTCAATAGACCGATATATTTCCGGGCTATTTGCGCTGGATGGGTCCTTTATCGGCTGTTCGGTAAAGGGGACGCTCTCGAATTTCTGCTCCAAAGCAACCTTATCCACGAAGTGGTTCAAACCGTCAAGCTCATTTAGTCCACTATTGCTGAAACCGGACAAAAAACTATCGACTCGAAAAGACCCTTCAGCGTTGTCCTGGTTGTTTACCACCCAATTATATAATTGCGCTAATTGAGTTTTAGTA
>JASFSK010000291.1:0-6284 GCA_050114455.1 Desulfobacterales bacterium
AGTGATTGCCGGCTTGGAAGAACAGAATTCCGGATCGGTGTGGATCGACGGCCGTGATGTCTCGCGCGAACCGGTCGCCAATCGGAAGCTCGGCATCGTATTCCAGTCCTACGCCCTGTTTCCCAACATCAACATTCTCGGCAATGTCCAGTATGGTATCAATCGGCGCAAATTCTCCAAAACCGAGCGAGAACAACGGGCCATGGAAATGCTGGAGCTTGTGGGTATCGAGGAGCAGTCCCACAAATATCCGGCTCAGCTATCCGGCGGACAACAGCAGCGGGTAGCACTGGCCAGGGCGCTGGCTCCCAGTCCGACAATTCTCTTGCTCGATGAGCCTCTATCGGCCCTGGACGCCCGGGTGAGGGTGTATCTGCGGGCCGAAATCCGCCGTATACAGGAAACACTCGGGGTCACCACGCTGATGGTGACCCATGATCAGGAAGAGGCGCTGACCATGGCCGACCGGGTCGTGGTGATCGACGAAGGCATGCTGATGCAATACGCAACGCCTCATGAGCTTTACGTATCGCCTCAAAACACCTTTGTCGCCGGTTTCATTGGTGAGATGAACTTTATTTCGGATTGCGTGGGACGAGATCCGGACTCTATTTTTTTCGGACAATATGTATTGCAGTCGGAGGCCGGTCGGGCCTCTGAATATCAAGGTCGGCACCTGATCGTCGCCATCCGACCGGAGGATATCCGGGTTATCCGGGATGACTCGATTGAAATTAATATTTTAAAAACCAAGGTCGAGCGTATCGAGTTTAGAGGGTCTCTCTACACGATCCGCCTCAGGGTTCTTCACCCGGCAGGCGGGGCAACCGACCAACGTCTGAATATGGATTTGCAAGTTGAAACCATGGAATCCATGAATATCAGGGCCCAGATGGAACTGCCGATTTACTTGCCTCCGGAGAGGCTGCTCCTTTTCAAAACCAAGGCAGTCCGTTGAATTAGATGACAGTTTAAAAAGAGGAACGATGTGTTAAAGCTTGACAGCCTTTCGGTAATTATAAGCAGTTCCAGGGCCAACGAACGACGCGTAACGAAAAAGTCGAGTCCCGAAGATTGGGTTCGGCGCCTGCTGATTGCTCTGGCATGCTTCTGGTTACTGGTGGGCATCGTCCTACCTTTGCTGGACGTGGTGGACCGGGCAACCCATATCGAGCTGGTTGTTAAAATCGAAGAGCCCACGGAGGCGGAAAAAGCCGAGGACGAATTCCGGGGTCAGATCGATATTGCCGGACATACCGTGCTGTTAATGCGGGAAGAGGGCCAGAAAGATGTCCTTTATATCGACAATAAACCCGTCGCAGCCCGCCGCGGAAAGGCCGAAATCCCAGGCGTCTATGTGGAATTTGCAAATGAACGCCTTGAAAGAATTGTATGTGATCTGGCCCGGCCGGACCCCATGAGCGAGGGTGTTATACCGATTAAACCCATCGAAATTTTGCGTACGCCGGACCAACTCTGGCAGGTGAACGACAAGGTCCTTGCCCCGGAAGAATCCCTGGTACTGGTCGAACGGTTTATCGGCATGATCAATTTCTTTGATTACTTCGGACTCAAAGGGGTGACCCAGGGCCGGACGTTTATCGCACTTGCCAATATTATAGTTGCCATTGCGCTAATCGGATTTTTTGTCTTCACCCTGATTCGGCCATCCGTGCCATTTAACCAAAACGGCATGCTGACCATTGCCATCCTGGTAATCCTGGCCTTTCAGGCCTTCGGATCGATCGAGTTTTTGACTCGGCACATGGAGGAATCCGGGTTGGCGCAGTCGGTCTGGAACAGTTTGCGCGTCGGCCTCTACACAACTGTCATCTCAGTTACCCTTGCATTTCTATACGCCTATGGAATTCACCGGACGCAAATGTTCGGCAAGGCATTTTTTCGCGTCGTGGCGATGATTCCGCTGTTTGCCCCAACCATGTTATATGGATTGTCCCTGGTCTATCTATTCGGCAACAAGGGGGTGATTACAACCGGATTTTTCGACAGTTTGCCCTGGCTGGCCTGGGATATCCATCTTTACGGGTTAACTGGCATCGTCATTGCCGAAGTCGTTTTCACCTTTCCACCGGCGTTTATGATTTTGCTGGTGGCCCTCTCCAACACGGATGCCCGTCTTTATGAAGCGTCGGAAAGTCTGGGGGCTGGAAAGGTCAGAACCTTCTTCACAGTAACTATTCCCAGCATTAAATTTGGCCTTTTAAGTGCTATTTTTGTGGCCTTTACGCTTTCTTTTACTGATTTTGGCGCTCCAAAAGTCGTCGGTGGACAGTTCAATATCTTGGCGGTAGACATCTACAAACAGGTGATCGGTCAGCAAAATTTCGGCATGGGTGCCACGGTGAGCATTATATTGCTCATACCTACCGTACTGGCTTTTGTTGCCGATCGTATCGTGCAACGTCGTGCCACAGCAGTTGTCTCTGCCCGCAGCGTGCCGTTCGTGGCCAAGGCCAGGCCGGTGCGGGACGTTTTTTATGGCGGCATCTGTTCGCTGATTGCGGCCTTTATCCTGCTGATGGTATTCATGGCGGGGGTGGCATCATTGGTTAAAATTTGGCCCTATGCCTTCACCAACCCAGAACAATATCCGCAGCTTTGGACACTTGCGCACTACGCCTTTGATGACGTCGGCGGTGGCGGCTATGAGGCGTTCTGGAACAGCATTGAAATGGCGGCCCTGACGGCCCTTGTCGGCGCCTTTGTCACCTTTACCAGCGCCTATCTTATCGATAAGACCAAGGGGGCGGTCTGGCTGAGGCGCACGGCCTATTTCCTCTCTATTCTACCGCTGGCGCTGCCGGGGCTGGTGATCGGGATTGCCTACATCTTTTTCTTTAACAAAACCCACCTATCCATTCCGTTTACCGGAATCGAGTTTTTCAATCCATTTAATTTTCTATACGGGACGATGGCGATTCTAGTCATCTGCAACATCATCCATTTTTACACTGTGAGCTTTTTGACCGCGACCACGGCCATTCGTCAGCTTGATAAAGAATTTGAATCTGTGGCCGAATCGATGGCCGTGCCTTTTTACCGCACATTCATGCGTGTGACGGTGCCGGTTTGCTTTCCTGCAATACTGGAGATTGCGGTATTTTATTTTGTCAGCTCCATGGCGACGGTTTCGGCGGTGATATTTCTGTATACCTCCGATAATCCGCTGGCCTCGGTGGCGGTCATCAACATGGACGATGCCGGGGATACCGCTCCAGCAGCTGCCATGTGTATGCTGATTGTATTTGCCAATGTAATTGTGCGCAGTGCGGCCGAGCTCGTCAGCAGGCGTTTCAAACGCCGAACTCAGGGGTGGCGGTCGCGGTAAAGGTAATTTTAGATTTTGAATTCTTGATTGCTGATTTATTTCGCCGAATCGCCCAAGTAGTTGCTTTCCAGAGATTTAACGAGATTGGTCATCGCGGTAAAAAAGGGTACGGAAATCCCCATCTCCCGTGCATAAGCCACGACCTTACCGCCTAAAAAGTCGATTTCTGTTGGTTTGCGCCTTTCGATATCGGTGCACATTGAATCTTTATGAACACCGGCTTTTTCCAAATATGCCACTGCTTGATTGATATCGTTTTCGCCAAGATGATAGCCTTTGGCAGCGGCAACCGTTACAATCTCCTTGAAACAGGCATCTGCAATTTCTCTGGTCGGAGGAAACTGCAGGGCTTCTTTGATGGTTTTATCCGTAACCGCACAGATCGAGGCCATGGTGCATTTCATCACCATCTTTTTCCAGACATACAGCTTGATATCATCGACATATACCGTTGAAAGACCTGCCCTGTTAAATAGGTTGGCGATATCTTGGCCAGCCTGAAAATTTTCTGGTACCACGGCACCCACATGATTCGGAGGATTGAAAAAAGCCGTGCTGACCTCTCCGGGTCCGGTCCGTGCCACACCAAAATTCAGACTCATGCGAAAGGCGGCATCAGCACCGAACCGATCTGCAATGAGATCTTCCGTTCCAAGTCCATTGTGGGTGCTGACAATTTTTGTGCCGGAGTTACAAACTGTTGCCAATTCGTCGATCACCCGTGCAAGATCACAGGTCTTGGTGCTGATGAAGATAAGATTGGGGTTGTACTTTCGCAGTTCTGCAATGTTGCAGCAGTAGTTGGCTACCGAAACGGAGCAGGCCAACTTTCCGGTCACTCTGATTCCTTTTTTTATCAGGGTTTCTCCTTCGTTGTTTGACTTGCCTACCAATACCGCAGCAGGATCCTTGCGAAGCAGCGCGGCGGACAACACCGTACCGGTTGCGCCTAAACCAACGATGGCGATTCTAAATTTTTCCATTTTCATAGACTCCATAACACACCGCATCTCCGACAGCACTTCGGCGGCGTCTCTGTTTGAAGCTTCTTCCTGAACTGCCTATCTTTTGGGTTTGCTTGAACAATGGTGACTCAAGGATGGTTTCTTTTTCGTTTGCCAGATCTTTATAGTTTACGTTCATCAGCACCGCCAGTATCGATACCCGGATGCCCAGTCCGTAACAGCGCGCGATACCTTATCATGCTCTTACTCCTTCATGATTCTTTTTTCCCATAACCATGTTTGACTGAAAGAAAGAAGACATAGAAAAACCCGGACGTGTAAATGAGTAAAAAGGGGCTGACAAGGTACTTGCTGAAAAAAAGAAACAATATGAGGCCCGACAATGAATATAGACCCAGAAAAAATTCAAGTATTGAGATAGCGTTTAAAGGAATTGAATATTTTTTACTTTCCCATTTGTCTTCTCTCTTTTTTATGCCGTATTTGGGAGTGCGAACAAAACCGCTTTTCCTGTTCAGAAAAGCTTCCAAAACCGCTTTGGTATTGTTGACGGCAATTCCGGTTCCAAGACACATCAAAAAGGGAAGAATTTTGATGCGGCTTTTCCAATCATGATAGAGTACTCTTTGTGAATACAGATACATAGATGATGGGCCGCAGGTCGCCAAACACAGCAGGGTAAATATCATGATTGGAAAAGCGAGATTGTCAAAAAACCACTGGGAATACAGCATCGGTATGGATGTCAGCACTACCAGCAGCATCATGGGATGTACCATGTAATGGGTCAAATGCAAAAATGCCTGTAATTTTACCAAACACGAAACATCGGATTTGAACAATCTGCCGAGATTTTTTTTTGCGGTTTGAATCGATCCTTTGGCCCAGCGATGCTGCTGCGATTTAAAGGCATTAATGGTGACCGGCACTTCTGCCGGACAGACAACATTCGATACAAATTTTAATTTCCATCCTGCGAGCTGGGCGCGGTAACTCAGGTCCAGATCTTCGGTAAGCGTGTCGGCCTGCCATCCACCGGCATCTTCAATCGTTTCTTTGCGCCAGATGCCAGCAGTACCATTAAAATTCAAAAAAAATCCATTCCAGGCACGCGAAGCCTGCTCTACACCAAAATGGCCATCAATTCCCATTGATTGTGCCCGTGTTAACAGCGAGTAGTCACTGTTGATATGGCCCCAACGGGTTTGCAGCATACCTATTTCAGGATCGGTGAAATATGGGATCGTCTCTTTCAAGAAACTCGGATGCGGTATGAAGTCTGCATCAAAAATCGCCACAAGTTCACCTTTGGCGCACTTCAGACCCTCCTTCAGGGCACCGGCCTTATAGCCAATTCGACTATCGCGATGGATGTAATCAATATCAAAACCCTGCCGCTTCTTTTGATCAGCCACGGACTTTGCGATATCTATGGTATCATCGGTGGAATCATCCAGGATTTGGATTTCAAGCAGCTTTCTGGGGTAATCGAATCGGCATACCGACTCGATCAAGCGTTGAATAACGTAGCGTTCATTGAAAACCGGCAATTGGATGGTAACTATCGGCCAGTCCGTTTGGGAATAATCATGATAAAATTTTTTTTTGATGTCTTCGTGCTGTCTCAACGCCTCGGGTTTTTTCAATCGATAGAATATCATCAGTAAATAGCAATTCATGCCATAGATAAACAATGACATCAAGGCCAATAAATATATGATCAGCCAAGCGTATTGGATGTGATGGAGCATAATTGATGCTTAGTCTGCAATGAAAGGAAAACTTACACGGAATGTCTGAGGATCCCGGAACTTGTGGGGCCCCCGCCAAGGAGGATGTCAGCCAATTTATCTGCCGTGATTTTATCCTTTGTCTATTACGAATTTTACGATGGTAAAACCAGTCTTCGATAAACAATTTTGAATCCACTGTGAAGAGATTCGCAGCTTACGGTAAAAGCTTTTTTTCAT
>JASFSK010000292.1:0-6274 GCA_050114455.1 Desulfobacterales bacterium
AGCGGAACGTTACTCTGCCAAACGCTCTAACAGCAGGTGCAGAACACATGACTACTTCAAAAAAAAAATTTGCAAAGTCACCTTTAGGTCCCAACCCGCTGAAATCCTATAAAAAATCTAAGTTTCTGACCAATGCGGACACGTCCATTCTAAGCAAATATTCGGATTCAATGGTCCTGGCCGTCATCTTCATAGCCATCATCTATTGGGTGCTGGATTCTATCCTGAATATTTTTTTTTCAAATCGGTTTAATCTTATCGCCGAGCTCATCGGCCCTGATTTATATGACATTTATCTGCGAGTAATCGTGTTGTGCCTGTTTATTTTGTTCGGTTCCCACGCGCAGTCGATAATTAACAGGCTGAAAGAAGCCAAACAAAAGCTAAATGAATCCGAAGCGCTATGGCGGTCACTAATAGCCACGGCACCGGACATGATCATTGCGGTGGATCAAAAAGGCGTTATTCGATTTATCAATCGGAACATATCAAAATTACCTCGCGAGAAGGCTGTCGGTAAAAGTATGTACCGTTTCCTGCCCAGTGAATATCGCGATCTTGCACGGGATTGTATCGAAAGTGTTTTTAAGACAGGAGAGCCGGAAAGCTTTGAAGTGCGCATTGGCTCTGAACGCCAACCGAGGTGGTATACCTATCGTATCGGCGCCTTGAGGCTTGACAGAAAAGTTATCGCTGCAACGATCATCTCCTCCAACACCACCGAATTCAAAAAAGCTGAAGAGTTGATGCGCTACAAAGAATTGTTCGACAATGTGACCGAAGGCGTCTTTCTCTTGAATCCTGATGGAAAATTTATCGAGACCAATGAACGGATGCTCAAAAGTAGTGGGTACAGTAGATCAGAATTCTTAAAGCTCAGAATTACCAATCTCGTTCAACCAAATAAGGTCCCGTATGTCGAAAGTGTGCTCAGAAGAATAAGTGAGGAAAAGGAGCGCCGTTTCGAGCTGGATATAAAAACTAAACAGGGCAACCTTATCCCCAATGAGATCAATTGCCGTGCCGTGTTATATCTTGGCAAACCATGTTATTTATGTGTCACCAGGGATGTTACCCAAACAAAATATCTTCATAATCAATTGCTGCGTTCTGAAAGGCTGGCGGCAACCGGACAGCTGGCGGCTTCCATTGCTCATGAGATCAACTCTCCGCTGCAGGGAATTACCGCCCTGCTCAGCGTGATCCGCATGAAACATGAAAACGATAAGGAGCTGTTAAATCAAATAGAGCTGATTAATAATGCCTTTGTCAGCATCCGAAACACCGTTCGCAATCTGATAGACCTTAACCGTCCGGGAAAAGAAAAAAAACAACCTATGTGTACTCATCAGGTAATTGAGAGTACCGTCGCCCTGACACGCAGTCATTTAAAGAAGAATATGGTGAACATCAAATTGAATCTGGCGGCCAAGGCATCCGAAATAAATGGATCCCCCCAACAAATCGGTCAGGTCATCATGAACTTGGTCAACAACGCGGTGGAATCGATTATAAATGCTCCGGATTTCCGGGAAAAACTCAGACAATCGGGCGAAATTGACGGTGCAATCAGGATTGACACCAGCAACCAAAACCAAAAAATCATCATTAGGGTTAGAGACAATGGTCCGGGTATTTCCGATGAGGACCTGGGAAAAATATTCGATCCTTTTTTCACCGGCAAAAAGACTTTGGGTATGGGAGTTGGCCTCTCGATATGCCACGGCATCATTGAAGATCACAACGGTGTCATTTTTGCCGATAGCCCACCGGAAGGCGGAGCGGTGTTCACGATTCGGTTACCACTGGCAACAAACCGGATAAACGGAACTTGACTATTGAAAAAGACAGATCGAAACGAATCCAAATTTCGTCATTCGTCATTCGCCATTTCTCCCTCATATGGCTTACCGCACTCCTTACAGCGCCCGTCCGGACCGATAATGCCGATACAGTTGCCATCACTGCACAATATACGATTTTGCCAGTCATCATTATCGTCGGTTACATGATGGGGTAATTCTTCCGGGGGGACATCTTCTTCCTCATCCGGAATATCTGCCGGAGGCGATTCCTCACTCTCTGAAGCAAGTTCCTCAGGCAAGGTGCCCTCGAACTTTTTCCCGCATTCCTTGCAGTTACCATCCGGCCCGATCACACCGATGCAGTTACCGTCACTGCACAATACACGTTGGTCCCACTCTGCATCAAGTGGGGCTGATTCTCTCTCTTTTTCTTCCGGTATTTCAGTTTCCATGCGAATTAACTCCATTCATTAGGGCATCTTAAGCGGCAGGAGATATGATGCTCTTTTATAGTTCTTCGCTTGCCTTATACATCAAGCAGGCCTTCTACTTCATTGAGATGATTAACATGATATGACGCAGACAACGTCGGATTGCGATAAGCGATCAGCGGCATCCCGGCAGCTTTGGCGGCCAATTCGTCCAGCCTCGAATCTCCGATGTATATTACCTCCTGAGGCGGTACTTTGAAATGATCTGAGATTTTGAGTAGCACATCCGGATGGGGTTTTGGTCGCTCGACATCGCTGGCCGTTACAACCAGGTCAAAAAAATCATCCAAATCAAATTCAGCCAACAGCCGATTCATGGTGTCGGATCTGTTGGTGGCAATGGCTGTTTTAAACTGCGGCCTGAGCTTTTCCAGTAGCGAAACCAGGTGCGGCTCCATGAGGAAATAGCTCAGAAAATGCTGATAATCCATGGTTTTACGAAAATCATGGGCCGCTTTAAGACTTTTTTCGTCGGGGAATAAATAAGCCAGCGATTCGAAGATCGTATGCATGTGAACAAAGGCAAATTGTTCCTCCGTCACTTCCGGCCTTCCAAAATGCTGCAAGATCGTACTGTAATACACCCGATTGGCTTGTTCGGTATCAAATAATACACCGTCACAATCGAATGCGACGATTTTAAAATTCGTCATATTTATTATCTTCCAGCAGGGCAAAACGGAATGCACCAGGTCCAGAAAACAGCTTTATCTCACGGCAAATCGGTTCCCCGACTGACCGGCTTCGCCCTGGTGTCGAAAGACTGGGTGTTGGTCATCTGATAGAAATCCGGCCCCATCCTCCTGTGGCTATTCAGCCTTACGTGGGCGTAGATAACCGTAAACCCTCACGTTAAGTTGCGGCCGGATTTTGCTGTCTGTTTCAAGGATGATGGTGTCGTAATAGCGGCCAGCGTCTGGTTTCACATTTTCGACATCAAGTCTGTAAGCCGGCGCGTCTGATTCCTTGGTCTCTTCCAGCTGATATTTAATGTATTTGCCGTTTTTGGCACGTAAATTCATGATTTTAAAAGGGTATTTCTTTTCAGGTATGATGGTCACGGACCCTTTGACTGGATCACCGACATAACCTCGGATATTGGCGTGCCGGGGCTGAATCGTGACGAATCTTTCGACGGGCCCGCTGATGACCAGATCCTGGCGCGGATGCTTTTTATCGTTGGTGAACACGCCCGCGCTTTTTCTCATTTTTCTTCCACCATACCCTTTGGTATTGACTTTCAGGGTTATTTTTCCCTCTCCACCGGGAGGGATTTGCCTCGAAAACGAGACAGCGGTGCACCCTCAGCCGGTTTTCACGCGTTCAATTTGCAAGGTCGCCTGTCCTTTGTTTTGAACGACAAAATCGTGCACAACTTCCGAGCCATCCAGCACCGCGGAAAACTCATAAAAGGTTTCGGGGTAAACGGCGACTGGTTTCGCCTCATCTTGGGCGCAGATTCCCGCGGTTGCAAACAGCGCCACCCCAATTGAAACGGCAACTAGTAAAAGGCCTTTCGCGCTCATCATCAACTCCTTCAAAAAATTGATTTTAAGACTTCCGAAAATTTTATGACGCATGCCTTACAATGTCAAGCTGCAACCCCAATTGATCGTAAACAAAATGGGATTGTGTTTTTATATTTCAGAGAACAGACGTCAGTTGGCAGACATAGAGCAAAAAAATCAGATTTTAGATTTCGAGTTCTCAAAGAAACTGTTGAACCTCGAACATCCAAAAGCGAGTAACCAGCATCGAGCATCCAGTATCCAGGATCGAGTATCCAGAGTAGTTACATCATGAAAATAGGATCCACATCGATGGCCACCTGGACCGTATGATGGCCGAAAACAGATAAATTCTCGAACAAAAGCCGATTGATAAATTTATGGAGTGTCCCGGTATTTAATCCCTTCAGTAGAATCTGCCAGCGGTAACGCCCGGCGATCCTGGTCAAGGAAGCCTCGATGGGTCCCATGATTTCGACGTGCCGATCGTAAGCGGATTGTTGGGTTTTTAACTCCCGGCATAGATTGCCCAACTGCCGGGCCTGGCTTTCCGTAATCTGAGCGTCCTTGCCGGATATTTTCAGCTGTATCATTCTGGAAAAAGGCGGATAATTAAGCGTTTTGCGAAAACCAATTTCCTGTCGATAGAAAGCCATGTAATCCTGCTGTCTGGCGGCCGCTATGCTGAAATGTTCCGGGTTGTAGGTTTGCAAAACCACCTTGCCGGGTCGGTTACCTCGCCCCGCTCTCCCGGAAACCTGTGTCAGAAGCTGAAACGTCCGTTCGCCGGCGCGAAAATCCGGAAAACTCAATGAAAGATCTGCACAGATGATACCGACCAGGGTGATGTTGGGAAAATCATGCCCTTTGGCCACCATTTGAGTTCCGATCAAAATGTCGGTAGTTTTATTTTTTAGACCTTTTAACAGCTTTAATATGGATCCTTTCCGCTGGGTGGTATCGCGGTCCATGCGGGCGATGGTGGCCTTGGGGAACAGAGCTGCCGCCATGGTTTCGAGTTTTTCGGTACCAAGGCCCAAAAGCCTGATTTCGGTAGATCCGCAAAGTTCACACCTTGACGCTCCTGAACGGCTAAAGCCGCAATAATGGCACCGAAATGCATTGGCCCGTCGGTGCAGGGTCAAAGAAATGTCACAGTGCTTGCAACGCAATGGCTGACCACATGCGCCACAGACCGGAAAACTGGCATACCCCCGCCGATTTAGAAAAAGCAGTATCTGTTCATCCCTATCTAGAGCCGCTTTCATGGCCAGCTGCAGGTCTGCCGTGATGAATCTTCGGATACCTCTTATATCCCGGGTTTCACGCAAATCCACTATTTTGACATCCGGCATCGGGCGCTTTTCGACCCGCGTTTTCAGCGTGAGCTCAGAGAATTTCTTTGTCACTACATTGTAGTAGGATTGAATCGACGGTGTCGCCGATCCCAGCATTGCCAGGCATCCATTTTGCTTCGCTCTCACCGTAGCCAGATCTCTGGCATTGTAGCGCAAGCTGCCTTCCTGTTTATAGGATGCATCATGCTCTTCATCAACTATGATGACACCAATATCAGTGAAAGGAGCAAAGATAGCGGATCGCGCACCAATGGCAATCGTCGCCTCCCCCTGAGCGATACGAGACCACTGGTCATAGCGTTCGCCTGCCGACAGAGCGCTGTGCAAGACGGAAACGCAGTCACCGAAGCGTGCCCGAAATCGTCTTTCCATCTGGGTAATCAGGGCGATTTCCGGGACCAGAACCAGTACGGTTCGCTTGCTTTTCAGGGCAGCAGCGGCCACCTGCATGTAGACCTCGGTTTTTCCACTGCCGGTGACGCCTCTTAAGAGAAAGGTTTTATAGCCCTTGGTAAGATAATGAATCGACCTATCAACAGCCTTTATTTGCTCCGAATTTAATTGGTGGGCACGGTCAGGCTCAATGAATTCGCCAAATGGATCACGGTAAACCCTCTTGTTACGGATGCTGACATAACCATCACTTTCGAGCGCTTTGATTAGAGTGGCGGCAGTGGGTACGAATGTCTTGAGTTTTTTTACCGATATTTCCCCCTCAACTTTCAGTACTTTGATAATTTTTGATCTGGTTTCAGACAGGCCCTCAATGGTCAATGCGGCATCGGTCAGGCAAACGAATCGTTCCAGTCTGGCTTTTGTTTTTCCGGCAGCTATCTTCCAATTCTTTGTAATCCAGCCACATCGTTCGAAGGTGTATAACATTGCAGTGGGGATATCCTGATCGATCCTTTTACTCAGATCTTTGACCAGCATGCTTCCCGTTAGCAGTTCGCTTAAAATTGCTTTGGCAATCGGCGTCAGTCGCTCGCCGCCTAACTCGTTTTGACCTTTTTCGGTAATGGCAAGCGATGCATATTGACGGATATTTAGTCCGCTCGGTAAGGCATGCTTGACAACCTGGCCGACAGGATATTTATAATAGTCGGATATCC
>JASFSK010000293.1:0-6273 GCA_050114455.1 Desulfobacterales bacterium
GGGCGATAGAAGGTTTTCAAAAAAATCCCATTTCCCATCAGGTGACATACTCTCGATGTCACGCACATCCGCATAACGGTCAAGGTCCGATTGTTCTTCAACCAGTTCGGCGATCAATTCATCGTATTCCACCGGGTTGCGATGGGAGCAAAGACGACAGTTTTGCTGAAGGAAATCATTTTTATTTAAAACCTTATCAATATCATCGCCTTTTACGATAATATTGTTTCCCTCCTCGTTGACTTCCCTGATCTCACCTTCAAACATGGCGCTAATTTTGCGTTTGTCGATCATCCCCTTGCAGGGCACCCCGATGATGACGAGCTGCTCCCGCTTTATTTTGTTTTCGATAATGTGGGTGACAATGTTTCTGGAATCGCATCCCTTGGCGATAATTCCGATTTTTTCCTTGCGGTCGGTCAGGTAGTTTGTCAGATTGATTCCGCAATTGCTGTCCCAGACCAGGTTCTGAACATCCTGCTGCGTCCGCGCAACAAATGGTTCATTCATCATGGGCACAGTGCCTTGGCGGAAGCCGATCACCATATCGACTTTGCCCTCCTTTAGAAGCCTGGCGGATACTTCTTTTATTTTTTCGATATAACTTGTCATCTTAAGCTACCTTAGCTTTTGTTTTCAAGAAAGTTTGGTTGGGTCCCAAAGCCCTGACCGTGTCGGTCACTTCGTTGACAACGGTCACAAACTTGGTGGACTCAGCCGATGAGACCCAGGAGAACTGAATGCGGCCGGGTTCGATTCCCATGTGCTCCATTAGGTTTTGGAACAAAGCGAATTTGCGTCGAGCATAGTAATTACCTTCCAGGTAATGGCATTCACCGGGATGTCACCCGGAGACCCAAACACCGTCTGCGCCTTCGCGCAGCGCTGCCAGAAAGAATTTGGGATCCATCCTCCCTGTGCAGGGAATTCGGATGACCCGGATGTTGGCAGGATACTCCATCCTGCTGACGCCGGCAAGATCAGCGGCGCCATAGCTGCACCAATTGCACAAGAACGCCGCTATTTTTGGTTCCCAGTCAGACATTGGTTATTATCTCCTTAATTACGTGTCACGTGTTTCGCGTTGCGTGTTAGGGGCTGCGCTACCCGCGTTGCGTGTTATGCTTTAATCCGTTTATTGCCATTCTTTTTCGACATATTGAATAAACTTGTTTATTTTTCTGCCTAACTCGTCGTATTTTTCAAGAAAATTATTTATTATTTTGTTATCCACCCTGTGCGTGTCTTTTATAAAATTCAAGATCCTTATAGCTTTTCACATAAATTCCTTTTTTTAATGCCGATCTTCAACCCGCAACACGTAACCCGCAACCTGCTATACCGCCTCGCTTAGAGAAAAGATCTGCGAGAAGATCTGGTCATTGTCAAAGCCCTTCAGATGAATGGCACCCGAGCGACAGGATGCCACACAGAGACCGCAACCTTTGCACAAAACCGGGTTGATCTGGGCCCTGCCGGTCCAGGGACCGTCTTCGGCAAAAAACGGTGCGGAATACGGGCAGACCGATACACAGACCCCGCACTGACTGCACAGGGTCGGTGCGGTCTCAGCGACAGTGCCGCTGGTGTGAATGGTTTTCTGCGCCAGCAAGGTCATGGCTCGGGACGCGGCCGCGCGACCCTGAGCAACAGATTCATCTATGGGTTTGGGGTAATGCGCCAAGCCACAGAGAAAAACGCCGTCGGTCGCAAATTCGGATGGACCGAGCTTGGCATGACGTTCTACAAAAAAGCCATCATCGTTGAGCGGGACTTTGAAAAAATTGGCCAGCTGCTCATCCTTGTTGGGTATGATCGCAGTGGCCAGGCTGAGCAAATCGGCTTCTATCTGTACATCGCGACCCAATATGGGATCATGGGTGTCTATCAGAAGCTTACCGTCTTCCAAAACCACCTTCGGTTTGTCATCGGGGCTGAACCGCATAAAAATCACTCCGGCCTCGCGAGCTTCTTTGTAAAGATATTCCCGTTCACCATAGGTCCTAATATCCCGGTTGAGAATAATGACACTCATTTCGGGATTCAGTTTTTTTAACTGCAAGGCATTATCAATCGAATGGGTACAGCAAACCCTCGAACAATACGGCCTTTGTGGTTCGCGGGATCCGACACACTGGATAAAAACCGCCGTGTTGAGCTGTTTCAAGCCGGGATCCTGATCAATCAATTTGCGGTCCAACTCAAGGCTGGACAATATGCGGGGATCATCACCGTAGAGATATTCATCGGGCTGCAAGGGCGATGCGCCGGTGGCCATTACGGCAACGCCAAAATCCAATTCCTTTTGATTGCCGTTAGATGAGAGCGTCGCTTCAAAATTTCCCACGAAGCCCTCAACCTTGGAAAGGCTGGTTTCCAGATGAATATGAATGTTTTGATTGTTCCGAACCTCCTCGATCAGCGCAGATAGTTTTGGCTGAATCTCCTCACCCGTCACCGTCTTATAAAGATTTAGAGCTTGGCCGCCAAGCTGAGGGCTGCGCTCAACGATATGAGTTTCATAGCCCTGGTTGGCCAGACTCTTGGCCGCCGACATACCGGAAATACCACCGCCGATGACCATCGCCGTCTGATTGACTTCAAGTTCGGTTTCCTTGAGCGGTTCCATCAAAGTAACCTTGGATACCGCCATCCTTACCAGATCTTTGGCCTTTTTCGTCGCCAATTCAGGATTGTTTTTGTGAACCCAGGAGTCCTGATTGCGGATGTTGGCCATTTCAAAAAGATATTTATTGAGTCCTGCATTGATTAATGTTTCCTGAAACAGGGGCTCGTGGGTTTTTGGTGTGCAGGCAGCCACCACGATACGGTTTAAGTTTTTCTGTTTGATGATCTGTGACATGGATTCCTGGGTATCCTGGGAACAGGAATACAAATTGTCACTGGTGTAAACCACATAGGGTAGGGTCTTGGCATATTCGGCCACCGACGGTACATCGACGACACCGGCGATATTAATACCGCAGCGGCAGACGAATACCCCGACTCTCGGACGTTCGTTGGTAACATTGGTTTCAGGGACAACCTCCGGGATCTTGGTTTCGCTGTTACGAGCGGAACTCAATATCTCCCCGGCTGCCGCCGCCGCAGCACTGGCGTCTACCACCGCCTGGGGTATGTCCTTGGCACCCTGGAAAGCACCGCAAACATAAATACCTTCCTTAGAGGTGGCCACCGGATCAAATGTGTCCGTCTTGCAGAAATTGCCGGGTGTCATCTCAATACCTAAACGCTCGGCCAGTTCGACGGTCTCAGGAGATGTCTGCAATCCCACCGACAGGACGATCATATCGAAAGTTTCCACCTGCAGCTGGCCATTTTCATCCGCATACTGTACCGACAAATCATCACTGCCGTGGAGCGGATCAATTGAATGAACCCGGCTGCGCAGAAAACGGACGCCTTGCTTTTCCCTGGCATTGTCGTAAAAGCGTTCAAATTCTTTACCATGGGTGCGCATATCCATGTAGAAGATAGCACAGTCAAGGTCGTCGCCGGCGTGCTCTTTGGAAATGACGGCTTCTTTGATGGCATACATGCAGCAGACCGATGAACAATATGAATTGTCACAGCGGTTCAGATCCCTGGATCCGACGCACTGAAACCAGGCAATTTTCTTAGGTTCTTTGTGGTCGGAAGGACGCACCAGGTGACCAGCAGTGGGACCCGATGCAGACAGAATCCGCTCCATCTCCATGGAAGTGATGACATTGGGGTGTTTGGCATAGTTATAGGTATCGAACTTGGATGGATCATACGGTTCAAAGCCCGGTGCCAAAATGATTGAGCCGACCTCCAATTCGATTGTTTCATCCTGCATGGTATGATCGATGGCATCCACCCCACAGAAATCCACGCAGATCTTACAACCGCCGGTTTTAAAATGGATGCATTTGCTGCGATCGATGGCCGGTGTATTGGGGACCGCCTGGGCATAGGGCACATATACCGGTTTGCGGCCCTGCAAACCCGAATCATATTCAGAAGGAATGGGTTCAGCCTCAAGCGGGGTATGCTGCTGTTTGATTTTATCCAGAGTAATATGACCGGTGGGACACACCGATGCACAGGCGCCGCAGGCAATGCATAAATCCGTTTGCACATGAAAGGGCGTGTCCACTGTTAGATCCAGCCCCCTTCCTGTGAGTGTGATAGCGTTAGCACCCATTTTTTCGCAAGTCCGGGTGCATAATCCGCAAAGAATACAGGTATCATTTCCCAGTTCAAAGCGCGCTGATTCGATTCCGTATTGTTTGGCGAGATTTTTTAAAATAGGTACATCCGGGCAGCGGGCCAGCAGCATTTCGACGATTAATTTGCGGCCTTGATGGACCGCTTCCGAATCTGTTTTAACCTCCATGCCCTCCCAAATGGGATAGTTGCAGGCGGTCACATAACGGGTTCGACGGCCGTCGAAAAGTTCTACCGTACACATCCGACACATGCCGGCCGGCTCCAGCGCTTTATGGTGACAAAGGGTAGGAATCTCGATCCCGTATTTTTCCGCCACCTGGAGGATATATTGTCCTTGTTCACCCTGGACTGTTTTTCCATTGAGTTTAAACGTGACCATCGCTGTTTTCCTTTAATTTTATTCTTCAGCTGCGGATAAGACGCATCTATTTGACAACAATTGCATTAAATTTGCAGCCATCGTAACAAATGCCACATTTGATGCATTTTTCCTGGTGAAGCTCATGCGGCTTTTTCTTTTCACCACTGATGGCGTCCTGGGGACATTTGCGGAAACAGACCTGACATCCTGTGCAGGCTTCCGGGTCAATTTCATAATGAAAAAGTGGTTTGCAGACGCCAGCCGGACATTTTTTATCGCGGATATGGGCTTCATATTCATCCCGGAAAAAGAGAATGTTGGTAAGCACCGGATTGGGCGCCGATGTACCCAGGCCGCACAATGAAAATTTTTGCATCATGGTGCCCAGTTCCTCCAGTAGTTCAATATCGCCCGATTTTCCGTTTCCTTCGCAGATCCCTGTCAAAATGTCCAGCATCTGTTTGAGGCCTTCGCGGCAAGGATTGCATTGTCCGCAGGATTCATCTTTCAGAAAATCGACAAAATAACGAGCGACATCCACCATGCAGGTATCCTGATCCATGACGATCATGCCGCCGGATCCCATGATAGACCCCACTTTGGCCAGTTCATCAAAATCAACGGGCAAGTCTAAAAATCGCTCTGGAATGCAACCGCCCGAGGGGCCTCCGGTTTGCACCGCCTTAAATTGTTTCTTTTTGGGAATGCCGCCGCCAATATCGAAAATGATGGTACGCAACGATGTCCCCATGGGAACTTCAACCAGTCCGGTATTGATAACTTTGCCAACCAGGGAAAATATTTTAGTCCCCTTGCTTCGTTCAGTCCCAATCGACGCGTACCAGCTTGCTCCTTTGTTGATGATGACCGGCACATTGGCCCAGGTTTCGACGTTGTTCAGATTAGAAGGATTTTGCCGGAACCCTTTTTCGACTGTATGAACGTACTTTGCCTTGGGGCGACCCGGGCTTCCTTCTAAAGAAGCCATCAATGCAGTGGATTCGCCGCATACAAAGGCACCACCGCCGCGGCTGATATGAATATTGAAATCGAAGCCAGTACCCAGAATGTTTTTGCCCAGCAAACCCATATCGGTCGCTTTCTGCAAAGCGATGGTCAGGTTTTTAACCGCCAGCGGATATTCGTGGCGCACATAGACATACCCCTCGTGGGATCCAGTCGCGATAGCGCCAATGATCATCCCTTCTATGACGCAATGGGGATTACCCTCCAGAAGACTTCGATCCATGTAAGCACCCGGGTCGCCCTCGTCTGCATTGCAGATGATGTATTTTTCTCCTTTTTGACGACGGCAGGTCTCCCATTTGATACCGGTCGGGAAACCGCCGCCGCCCCGACCGCGAAGGCCTGATTTTTTAACCTCATCGATAATTTGCTTGGGCTTCACATCGAAGAGCGCTTTGGCAAGGGCCTCGTATCCCCCGACAGCGATGTAATCTTGGATGCTGGTTGGATCGATTAGCCCATTGCCACCGAAGATCACCCGCTGTTGAAGCTTATAAAAGGGTATATCTTCTTCGAAGGTAATTTTCTTTTTGGATGTGGGGTCTTTATAAATCAGAGATTTTACCAATTCGCCCTTTTTTAGTGTTTCTTCCACAATTTCAGGCACATGTTTCTCTTTTACCTGGGGATAAAATATGCCTTCGGGGTGAATGACCATAATGGGTCCTTTT
>JASFSK010000294.1:0-6259 GCA_050114455.1 Desulfobacterales bacterium
CTTCATAGGTGGTGATATCGCTAGATTCGCACGTCTCGCGGGCCCGGTTTAATTCCGATGTGGTGCGGTAATATAGTGCATCGACGAATTTGCCCCGCAGACTCTGTAACTCAACACTTTTGCGAAACGCACTTTGTGGCGTCCAGCGATTGTCTCGATCAATAAAAAAGACCAGACCCGGTTGAGTGACCGTCCAGTGAAATCGCTTTGCATCGGATAATCTACCCTGGAAAACCACCTGGGTCTTTTTATCGCGAACAATCTGACTGTTGGATAATATAAATCCTTGATAGCTCATATTTTTTTCAGGTAACCATCCCCAACGTTGCAATTAAAGTGTCAGTTTCAGCACGACCAAGGTAACATCATCTGCTGTTTTCTGGTGCTGTTGAAATTCGGCCAGTTCATTGAGTGTGATAGACAGGATTTCTTCGGCATTGGCACGACGCTGATTTCGGATGATTTTGCGAATCCTGTGTTTGCCGAACATTTCACCTTCAGGATTTCGTGTTTCCCAGACACCATCGCTTGCCAGAATCAAGATCTGACCTCCTACCAGGCCGGTACGTTCATAATCCTCGTATCGCCAACCATCGTCGATGCCCAAGGCAATGCCCCGACCTTTTAATTCTTCAAATCGATCGGAGGCGGGATCGTAAAGCATGGCCGGGTCGTGACCGGCACGAACCCAACGAATCTGTCTACCAGCGAGATCGAGTCTAAGGTAAAACATGGTCATGAAACGCCCGGTGTCCTCGATATCCTGGGCTAGCTGTCGATTTACATCGTTTACCACTTTCGCCGGACTTCCTGCCAGGGCCAGTCGCTGCCGCAGAAACGCACGGGCAGTGGCCATTAGCAGCGCCGAGGGCACGCCGTGGCCGGACACATCACCGATGACGATGCCGATACCATCCTCGCTCCCGGCCTTGGGTAGCAGATAGTCAAAGTAATCGCCTCCGGTCTCATCGCAATAGATACTGGTTCCGGCAATGTCGACGCCTTCGATGTTCGGAGCCTTTTTGGGCAACAGATTCTGTTGGACCTCTTTGGCCAGATCCAGGGCGCGGCGTAAACGATACCGTTCCGCCAATCCTTCGGTCATGCGGTTGAAATGATCAGCCAGGATACCCAGCTCATCATTGCTGTTAACCGGTACGGTAGCAGAAAAATCGCCTTGCGCCACCCTAGACATCGCTTGCTCCATTGTTTTGATCGGTTGAACAATACTACTGGAGAACGTACGAGACAAGAGGATAGCCATCGCCAAAGTTACAATCAGCAAGAATGCCGTCAGATATAGCAGGCTCTGAATGACCGATGCCGGCTCCATCTCCAACATCATGCGCGCTTTGTTGTAAGATAAGACTGCCATCATGACCACCGGCAGCACGCTGGCCAGCGAAAAAACAATCATTGAGCGTGACTGAAGCCTGAGGCGAAATACCCCGGAGGTTTGAGCCAGGCCGCCTTGCGGGAAAAAAAATGGCAGGATCTGACGGCAGACAATATCCGCCGTGAAGTAAACCAAGGCACTCGTGATCAGCCCGGCAACCAGCGTCCCCACGAATGCTCTGATTGCATTAAATATCATACCGGTCACATCTGCCAGCGAAAGCGGCTCTATCAAAATATAAGCTCCCATAACCATTGAAGCCAAAAGCCAGGCAAGCAGACTGATTGCCGAATATACAGCCGGCAAATTGATAATTTTGCGTTGCACTCGGCGGTAAAGATCTTCCGGTACTTCTTGATTTTGTCGTTTGTATTTAACAAAATGAGCCAAATCCGCTTCCCAACGGCTTAATATTATGGTGGCCAGGATAACGAGGCCAATGCACATAACGATGATAACGACCAGTGTAGGACCCACTTTGGGGAAGGGGGTAATTCGATTAAAATAAAGAAAATATGATGTAACGATGAATGCTCCTACCATATTTGAGCCGACATTCAATAAGGATAGCTTCCACTTGAGAACCGTTTGCGTATAGGGCCAAGGATTTTCTTTTAATTCCGGTCGCGTATGCATCCTACCTCCCCGTATTTGAAACTACATTTGGAACGATGATTGACGAAGGACGATTGGAACGACGATTGACGAGGGACGAATGACGATTTGTGGATGTCGCTCGCGCAGCATAGGCAGCTTGCGCCGCGTGTCGCTCTGCTTTTTTTAACAAATAAAATAGCAAGAATTCCTTAATTCCACATTTGTCTTGGAGTTTCTTTCTTGATCAAACTGGCTGACCTTTACCCGAAACCCGAAACTCTGAAAGCTAAGTACCAAACAAAAAACAACCAAACAGCCAGCGGCGCCCGCACAGATGATACTTCAGCATATTAGCAAAGGCCTATTCATCGATCAACGAGCCCGGACGGATTCCCTTGCCACCGAACTTGTCTACTATCGAATCAAGGGTTCTGTTCAGGTCTTTTCTGCGCTCATCGGACTCAAAATTACTGAAAAGGGATAGCTGACGTTCCGAGTCGATATCCGTCAGGTTAGACAAAGATATACCCAGTAAACGGACCGGTCTCCGACCCACGGCCGTTTTTGCTAAGAGGCGGCACACATTCGAGTAAATGTCGGCACCATCGTTGGTGTATATAGGCCGGGTAACGGAACGGGTAGCTCTGGTAAAATCATGGTATTTTACCTTCAAGGTTATGGTTTTGCCTTCAACGCCATGCCGCCGCATCCGCCGGGCCACCCGATTGGCCAGGGATAGCAGCTCTTTTTGGGCCAGGTCGAGCCGGTGGATGTCCTCCGAGAAAGTTTCTTCGTGCCCGATTGACTTGACTTCATGATCCGTAACCACGATCCTGTCATCAATTCCCATTGATAGCCGATGCATATGGACGCCGTGCTTGCCGAATTTTTTTTCGAGCACCTCAACGGGCATGCGGCTTAGGTCCCTGAAAGTCTGAATCCTTAGTCCGGACAACGCCTGCTTGGTTACCTTGCCAACACCCCACATCTTTTCAATCGGCAGTGGATCTAGAAATTCCCTGACCTTTTGAGCATGAACAACAGTCAACCCATCGGGCTTTTCCAGATCGGAGGCAATCTTGGCCACAAATTTGGAGGGTGCCACACCAGCGGATATGGTTAATCCGGTTTTATCAACAACCCTTTGCTTGATTTTTTTAGCAATTTCAACCGGCGGGCCGAAAAGGCGGCTCGAAGCGGTTACATCTAAAAAAGCTTCATCTATGGACAGCGGTTCCACCAGCGGGGTGAAATGATCGAATATCTTAAATACCTGCTCGGACACCTCTTTATATCTGGACATTCTGACCGGTAAAACGATCGCTTCGGGGCAAAGCCGTATGGCGGTGACCATCGGTTGGGCGGAATGGACACCGAATTTTCTGGCTTCATATGAGGCGGATGATACCACACCCCTTGTGCGGCTACCGCCCACAATGACCGATTTTCCCTTCAGCTCCGGATTATCCAGCACCTCGACCGCGGGATAAAAGGCATCCATGTCCAAATGAATGATGTGCATCGGTTGGTCCTAATCCACCCATTTTCTGCAAAGAATTCATGCCTTAAAGATTTCCATGAAAATTACCATACCATCGATGCCCTGTAAAAGAAAACCAGGAATCTTTGCTTTCGAATTGAACAGAGGCGTTCGAGGTTATATTTCGCTGGTGATGAATTATTGACATATCCTTGTATGACTGATACAGATCTATTTATTTTTCATCGATACAATCAATAAACCTACCAATCATCTACAAATCAGAATCCTAATTTAAATAATGCACTCTGGCTCTGACTAGGCTCAGCCCAAAGCCGGCTCCTCCGGACCCGAATTTTTACTCAGAGGATAGTGATGACCGGTCTGTCAGTTCTATTTCAAAATGTATCATTTACTTATACCAGGGCGACGCAACCCCTAATCAAAAATTTGTCGATACATCTTCCCCGCGGCTGGTCTGGAATCGTTGGCGCCAACGGCGTAGGTAAAAGCACTATTTTAAAACTTGCAACCGGGCGCTTGGAGCCGCAACACGGGCATATAAAAATCCCTGACTTTGCGATTTATTGTCCGCAACGTACAGATACGGCCCCGGACCAACTGAGTGATTTGATTTCTTGCATGGATGGTGATGCGTTTGAGTTCAAAGGGCGGTTGGGAATTGAGGATGATTGGATCGAACGCTGGTCAACGCTCAGCCACGGCGAACGTAAAAGGGCCCAGATTGCGGTTGCCATGTGGCGCAAGCCCCAGGTGCTGGCAGTGGACGAGCCAACCAATCATCTCGATGCTGAGGCCCAGAATCTCCTGTATGCTGCTCTTTCGTCCTTTGGAAATGTCGGAATGCTGGTAAGCCACGACCGCAGACTCTTAGATGATTTATGCCATCAATGCCTCTTTGTGGACCCGCCGGATGCCATATTGCGGCGTGGCAACTATTCTGCCGGCGTGCGGCAGGCAGAGCAAGATGCGCTGGCATCTCAAAAACAACGCAGTCAAGCCAAACGCGAGGTTTTAAGACTCAACCGTGAAGCAGCCAAGCGAAGGGATGCGGCTTCTCAAGCCAATCGAAAACGATCGAAACGGAGGCTGGCTTCCAAGGACCATGATGGACGAGAAAAAATCAACCTGGTGCGTGTGACCGGAAAAGACGGCAGCGACGGTAAACGATTGGCGCAACTCGGAGGCCGAGTGTCCCAAGCTTCAAAAAAAATGGAAAGCATCAAGGTGAAAAAAACTTATAACATGGGCATCTGGATGCCAGGGGCAAAATCCAAACGCAATACCTTGTTCAATATACGGGCTGGATTTCTTGCTCTTGGTGGCGACCGATATTTACACTTTCCAGATTTGTCGATGAAACCCGATGACAGGATAGCCCTTACGGGGTTGAACGGGAGTGGGAAGAGTACGTTGATTGGCCATATCGTGGCATCGTTAAATCTAAAGGAGTGTCAAGTCACCTATTTACCGCAGGAGATCGATATCCTTATGTCCCAGGATGTCATCACTCGGCTGCGGGATTTTTCCTCCGAAACACTCGGGCAAATGATGACCATCGTCAGTTGTCTGGGATCGCGACCCCATCGATTATTGGAAAGCGTGGCGCCCAGTCCCGGTGAAATTCGTAAAATTCTTCTTGCTATCGGAATCGCCAATGTGCCCCACCTCATTGTTATGGATGAACCAACGAATCACCTGGATTTGCCGTCGATTGAATGTCTTGAGCAGGCCCTGATGGGGTGCCCCTGCGGACTGCTGCTGGTCAGTCATGACCAGCGATTCTTAGATGCCTTGACCTATGAGCGCTGGCAGATATCTGAAGACAGCCGGAACAAAGGTAATTTTATCCTTGAAACGGGGCAACTTCGGCATTAATGTTTCATAACATATGAGCTGGATTCCTTGACTATTAAATTCGGATATAGGAGATGAAAAACGAAAAGTACAACGGAGAGAAATTCTAATGCCAAAACAAAACGAATCACCCTACGTTTCACATGTTTTTGTTTGCACCAATGATCGCGGAGGAAAAAGAAAATCATGTGCTGACAATAACAGCCAGCGTATTAAAGCTAAATTGAAGGACGCAGTTAACGAGAAAGGCTGGAAAGGAAAAGTCAGGATTTCTACTTCGGGGTGTTTGGGGCTTTGCGCCACTGGTCCTAATGTGATGATTTATCCTCAGCAGATTTGGTTTTCCGAAGTTTTTCCAGATGATGTGAATAACATCATTTCTGTCATCGCACGCATCATGTCAGACGATTAACGCAATCCCCAACATTGCAAACTTCGGAGGGCTACAGAATCCAGATGCCCAAGGTTAGGCAGTAGTACTTCTTTCGAAGTAAAGAACTGCGACGTCACCCTTAGACGCCTTGCCTATGAAAAACTCCGATGCGTTCAAATTCCAGGTATTGTAAGATCATATTTTTCACCTTTCTGATTATTTTCTGAGTTTTTTTTCCTAGAATTATCCATAATTCTTCCTATTTATTTTTTTCGCTTCATTCCTTAAATTCAGCTCAATATACTGTTTTCATTACACTTTAAGTTTACTTCAACATCTGGCACAGGCCTTGCTCTACTTCATTATCACTCGAGCACGTTTCATGTTTCCAGGGTCAAAATATACCTTCCAGGAACGTTGCTTGGAAAAGAAGGTGTGATTACAGATACAACAAGCCCTAAGGATTGAAAGGAGACAGACTTATGATTGACTATATCAAAGACTGGAGAATCTGGGTGCTTGCAATCGTCATTCT
>JASFSK010000295.1:0-6227 GCA_050114455.1 Desulfobacterales bacterium
TAACCGCTTTCCGGCAGCCAACCACCATAAATGGCGTCGTAGGCGCTCTGAAACTCATCATCTGAAACTTCGACATGCGCCACGGCATATCGGCCGGCCGGTATGTTCATCTTTCCTACATCACCATCGATTCGAGTATCCGACGGAACCGTAATGCAGATACTGGTGCGCAGTTTGTCCGCCTCGGTAATGTTGGGATCATCGTGATAAACGGCCAGCAGTTGAGTCTCGGGAAAGCGAATCAGACCTCGTGGACCCGCCCAGGTCATCAGTTTGTTGATCAACCCTTCAAAAAGCGCACTATCACCCTGGTAGGGGCCGATGTGACGCACGTAGGCCACGCTCATTTCGGGGATTTCTCTGATCTCGACATCGATTGCTGAATTGGCTTCCATAGTAATCCTCCATTTGGGTTTGGGGTAATTGGTTTCCCCGTCACTATAGAAGACCGAAACATCAACGTCTTTGCTTAACTTGCCAATCGCTTGATTGAATTTGCGATTCGTTTTGCGAATCTTGCTATCTTTGCGGTGACCGTCGCCACGCCACTGGCTGGCGCTGACACCGAAGGCGTCTCTAAATGCCCGCGCAAAGGTGGCCGAACCCGAGAAGCCGCAGTCGAATGCGATTTCGGTAATGGATTTTTTGGGGTTGTCAATGAGCTGGGAAGCCGCCTTCTCCAAGCGTAGCCGCTGGATAAACTGGTTGAGGGTCTCGCCCACGATGGCTTTGAAAATACGATGAAAATGAAAGGGTGAGAAATTGGCAACCCCTGCCAGGGATTCCAGTTTCAGGGAATGATCGAGATTGAGATCTATATGGTCGATGACGCGATTGATGCGAGCCATGTATTCCTGCCGTAGGTACTGGCGGCTTTCTTCGTCGGTAGCCATTCCAACATCCTTTCAAGAGATTAATTTCCGATACGGCTGCCGGTTTCCATATCGAATAGATGTGTTTTTTGGGGGGGTATACTCAGGGGTAGAATCGTGTTTTTATTGAAATGCTGGATATCGGTAAGACGCAAGGTTAAAAGAGATTTGTTTTCAGCGAAATGTCCATGGACCAGGGTATCCGCCCCCAGCAATTCGACGTGGTCCACCTTTAACTGAAGTGTGGCGGCATCTTTTTTGGCAAGTTCGAAATGTTCGGGTCGAATTCCCATAATGACCTCTTTGCCACCGTGTTCCGGAATGCGACCGTTAGCAAGCGGCAATGCAATGCCGCCGGGAAGCTCAACCGAGTCGCCAGTAGGACTCAATTGTACATTCAGAAAATTCATGGCCGGTGAGCCAATAAAACCGGCAACGAATTTTGTGGCCGGCCGTTCATAAACTTCAAGGGGCGATCCGATCTGGGCGGCATAGCCGTTGTCCATCACTATCAAACGATCGCCAAGGGTCATGGCTTCAACCTGATCGTGTGTGACATAGATGCTGGTGATGTTAAGATCTTCATGCAAATTACGAATTTCCAGACGCATCTGAACTCGCAACTTGGCATCCAAATTGCTCAGAGGCTCATCAAATAAAAATACTTTGGGTTCCCTGACAATGCATCGTCCCATGGCCACCCGTTGACGCTGACCGCCCGATAGCTGGCGTGGTTTGCGATCTAAAAATTCGGTGAGTTCCAAAATTTTGGCGGCATTGCGGACTCTTTCGTCGATTTCAGTTTTGGACATGCGCCTTATTTTCAGTCCGTAGGCCATATTCTTATAGACCGTCATGTGCGGATAAAGTGCGTAATTTTGAAACACCATGGCGATGTCACGATCGGCCGGTTCCAGTTGATTGACGACCTCGCCGTTGATGGCAATTTCTCCGTCCGTTATGACCTCGAGCCCGGCGATCATGCGCAGAACTGTCGATTTGCCGCAGCCCGAAGGTCCTAGAATGACAATGAACTCGCCGTCTTCGATACCACAGCTGATTCCGTGAATGACTTCATTTTTCCCAAATGATTTGTAGACGTTGTTTAAGCTGACATTGGCCATGTTTCGTCCCTCAGGAATCTAATAATATTTAAATCCGCAACTCGCACCGCGCAACCCGTGAGTCTCAACTTGATACTTGATACTGGAGGACAGTAAACAGATGACAGAATACAGATTACGGCTGCCGGAAATCAGATTGCAAAAATTTTCATTCACGCAGCTCTTTTGATCCTCTTGCACCTTCCATTGAGCGATGGTTTACTCTATTAGCTATGCCCTATGCTCTCTCCCTCTTTTACCCACAACCCGTGACTCGTGACCCGCTACGCGCAACCCGTAACGCGGATTTTATTTTTCCGTTTCCGTCATTCCTTTCACAAATTGCTTCTGCATGAATATTACCACCAGAACCGGCGGTATCATAGCCAGCATGGTGGATGCCATAATGATATGCCAATCAGCCTGTCCCTCTCCGACGTCCAGCATCCGCTTTATTCCAATCAGTAGCGTGTAGTAGCTTTCATCATTGGTAACCAGCAGGGGCCATAGGTACTGATTCCAACCGTAAATAAACAAGATCACAAACAGTGCCGCAATGGAGGTGCGTGACATGGGCAGTAGAATATCGAAGAAAAAACGGATCGGCCCACCGCCGTCAATACGATGGGCTTCGCAAAGCTCATCCGGAACGGTCATAAAAAACTGACGAAATAAAAATGTGGCGGTGGCAGACGCAATTAGGGGAAAGATCAGCCCGGGATAGGAGTTGAGCATGTTCAAATCCGCCATCACATCGTAGGTTGATAGTATTCGAACTTCCACCGGCAGCATCAAGGTGATAAAGATCATCCAGAAAAAAAACATGCGGAAGCGAAATCGAAAATAAACGATGGCAAAAGCGGATAGCATGGAAATGGAAATCTTCCCGACAGTAATGCCAAGCGCCATGATGAGGCTGTTCAGCATCATAGTACCCACGGATACAATGACTTCTCCGCTTCCCACAGTAAGTGCTTGATGGTAATTTTCGATCAGATGTCGTCCTGGCAGTAATGGAAAAGATGCGGTGATTTCATCCAGACTATGTGTAGAGGCCACAAAGGTCGTGTAGATGGGAAAGGCAATGATTAAACAGCCAACAATCAAAGTGGCATGTGTTACAAATGTGAGCCAAGGTCGATGCTCGACCATCGTTTTCTCCTTTAATAATGGACTTTTCTTTCGATATAGCGGAATTGAACCACTGTCAGCGAAATGACGATGATCATCAGAATGACAGATTGGGCGGCTGATCCTCCAAGGTCCAAAGCTTCAAAAAAGTCGTGGTAGATCTTATAAACCATAATATTGGTGGCTTCATTGGGACCGCCTTCGGTAATTGCGTGGATGACGCCAAAGGTCTCAAAAAATGCATATACCATATTCATGACAAGTAAAAAGAAGACAGTCGGCGACAACAACGGAAATGAAATAGTCCAGAAACGTTTGCTTGGAGAAGCTCCGTCAATGGCGGCCGCCTCCAGAAATGACTTTGGAATCGCTTGGAGTCCAGCCAGGTAAAACAGAAAATTATAAGATATCACCTTCCAGGCCGCAGCAATGATCACCAGAAACATTGCCTGTCTGCCGTTTAAGGTAAAATTCCAGTCAATCCCGATGGCTTTTAAAAAGAAAGAAATCATCCCGACAGAGGGGTTGAATAGAAAGTACCAGATGACTGCTGAAGCAACCGGTGCCACCGCATAAGGCCAAATGATAAATGTTTTGTAGGTTGTCGCTCCGCGAATGGCCCGATCGGCCAATGCAGCTAGAAGCAGTGCAATCGACATGGCGATGGCGGCCACCGAAAGACTGAAAGTCATTGTAACTTTAATCGAGTTGAGATAGATGGGATCCGAAAAAATGTATTCAAAGTTCTCCAGCCCGACGAAGACTGTCTTGAGGCCAAAGGCGTCCTCTTGTAATACGGATTGATATAGGGCCATAAAAGCAGGCCAGATGAAAAATACCAGGGTGATGATGATCTGGGGGGCTACAAGGAAATAGGGTAGGACTTTGTTTTTAAATAAAACACGCTTTTCCATTGATAATAGCCAAAAGTTGAGCGGCTCGTCGATTTACAGGTGAAAATATATTGCTGAACCTACGGTCCGCAAAGATGAATGGGCACCGAAAAACACTCGGTGCCCCCCATAAACGGCTGGATAACGCCGCGCCATATAGACCCGGCATGTTTCTATTTGTTTGCTCTTTCAAATTTGCGCAGCAGGCTGTTGCCTTTTTTAACTGCTTCGTCCAAACCTTTTTGGGCCGTTTCCTGCTGCGAGAAAATGGCCTCAAAAGTGTCATACATGATAGCACGCATTTGGACAAAATTGCCGAATCGCAAGCCTCTTGAGTTTTCCGTGGGAGTGTTGAGGGTCATCTGTTTGAGGGCCGTTTCCATCTGAGGATTTTGGTTATAGAATCCCTGTTTCTTTTTCAGATCATAGGCAGCCAATGTAATCGGCAAGTAACCGGTAAATTCATGCCAATCCGCCTGGACTTCGGGTTTTGACAGATAGTTGAAGAACGCGGCCACTCCCTTATATTCTTCAGGAGAATGGCCTTGTAATACCCAAAGACTCGCGCCACCGATGATTGTATTTTGAGGTGCTCCGGTTGCATCCGGCCAGTAAGGAAGCATACTGGTGCCAAAATCAAACTTGCAGGTTCTTTTGAAACCGGCATATCCGGCCGAGGACTCCGTGTACATAGCGACTTGCCCGGAAGAGAACAAAGCATTGCCGATATTCCGTCGTCCGCCGTAGACAAAAACATTTTCTTTTTGCCAGTCGGCCAACTGCTGAATATGTTTGGTATGCAGCGGACTATTGAAAACGAATTCGGTGTCGAATCCACCGAAACCGTTGGCTTTGGTACCGATTGGCACATTGTGCCAGGCGCTGAAGTTTTCCATATGGATCCAGGAAATCCAGGCAGTTGAGAAGCCGGCCGTAATGACGTTGCTTTGCGTCTCAACGAGAATGTCATTAACTTGGGCAGCTTGGTCCTTCATTTCGGCCTTTTCAAATGCTGCTTTGGCCTCTTCAAGGGCCTTAACAATCGGCCCAATTTTTGTGGCTTGGTCTGAATAGGCGTCCACTATTTTTTTTGCGTATTCAGCAACTTCTGGCCAGGTTTGGGGCGGCTTGTTGGGATCCAGCCCTGCCCTCTTAAAGGCGTCCTTGTTATACCAGAGTACCGGTGTGGAGCTGTTGAACGGCATTGAAAGCATTTTGCCTTCCGGTGTCGTATAATAGCCGGTTACGGTTGGAAGGTAGGCCTTTGGATCGAAGGGTAACCCCGAATCCGCCATAACTTCATATACCGGCTTAATGGCACCTTTGGCTGACATCATGGTCGCAGTACCGACTTCATATACCTGCAGGATATGCGGTGGGCTCTTGGCCCGAAAGGCGGCAATTCCGGCCATCATCGTGTCCGAGTAGTTTCCTTTATACGTAGCCACTACCTTATACTCACTCTGGCTGGCGTTAAAATCGGCCACAATTTCCTGGACTTTCTCCCCGAGTCGGCCCCCGTGGGCAAACCACCAGTTGATGGTGATTGGCTCTGCAAAAGCGCCGGCAGGAAAAAGAAACAAAACGACGAGTGCTACGGTTAACATCCATTTGGACTTTTTCATGATGCCTTCCTCCTTTCTTGGGTTCACATTAGCGGTATGATTGAAAAATCCCGGCCCAATCTTCATGCGCGAAAGTTCGGCATGGTTTAATGTTAAAAAAAGAGGTGAACAGTGAATTAGGGTATGATTAGAAATTTGTTAACAATGAATGAAACCTAAAAAATCAGAAACCGTAGAAATAGCGTTCAGCTTAAAATCTGGATCACAAGCTTAGATGATCATTCGGAAATGCTATTGCAATCCATATAAAATCCGCTAACATTGCAGCAAAGAATATTAACCAGATTGACCACCTATTAGTCAAGAAAATCCTTAAAATATTTTTCTTGAGTTGTAAAATTTATGAGAGATGTCGCCCCAGTGATGCAAACGTTGCAGCGCTTCAAACTTCAGATGCACACCATCATCCATTAGATCAGATGGATGATCCCGCCAAGCATGGGGGTGTCAAGGGTGACGGCGTAATATCAAAGAGGAAAAATTTGATGATAAAACAAGAGAATACGAAGCTTTGCCCCTTTGTCACAATATTGTCGATGTTGATGACCCTGTCGATGATCACCGCGTGTTTTGCTACCCAAACAAAATATTATCCGGTCAATG
>JASFSK010000296.1:0-6217 GCA_050114455.1 Desulfobacterales bacterium
CGTTTGTTGGCCGATGACCCCTTGACGGTTGAAATGCAATCAGACTATTTTAATGATTAAGCACAATTTGGACACCGATCTGCACGGATAACCGCAGATAATGCATTCATCTCTGATAGCAATCGGGCTGACATAATATCTGTGTTAATCCGTGTTCATCCGTGTCCCCATAATTTAAAAAATTTAGATTCAGGAGTGAACATCGATGACGGCTGACTCCCCAGCTAAAGATGAACACTTAATTTCAGCGTTTGATTATCTAAAAGGCTGGTTGCCCCTGTTATGGCGGCTGCCGTCCATACTACGCAACCGCAAACGGGTTGCCAACGTCACCGTCGAAAACCGGGAATCCTGGGGCAGCATGCTGGAAGAGACCGCGTCAAAGTTCCCCCACAACGCAGCCATCAAATCAGATGAAGCCTGCTTATCTTACAGTCAATACAACGCGGCCGTAAACCGGTATGCCAATTTTTTCATTTCAAAAGGGATGAAAAAAGGTGATGTGGCCTATGTTTGTTTGGAAAATCGTCCCGAGCTTTTGATCGTCTACAGCGCCATCGCTAAGATCGGAGCCATCAATTCCATGATCAATTCCAACCTGCGCCAGGTTTCTTTGAAGCACTGCCTGACCCTGCATCCCGCAAAAATTTATATCATCGGCGAGGAAATTTTAGAGGCCTTTGAAGAAGTCAAAAATGATTTGGGGCTGCAGGCGGATCAAACTCTTTTTTTCGTGCCGGACGGGGGTCGAAAACCCTTGCCAGAAGGCTTTGTTGATCTCAACCTGGCCGCCGAAAAATCCTCGGAGTCAAACCCGCCAACGACTGTCGATGTAACGCCGGCAGATATCATCGCCTATGTATTCACCTCCGGCACCACTGGTGGTATGCCAAAGGCTGCGATTCTCAAACATGGGCGGCTGGTGAGAAGTCGGTATTTGAACGGAAAGGTTGTTTTGAATTTGAAACCTGGGGACACCATATACATCCCCCTGCCGTTTTTTCACACCAACGCCCTGGCCCTCAGCTGGCCGACGGTATTTGCAAGTGGATCGGCGGTCGCTATCCGCCGGAAATTCAGCGTCAGCAACTTCTGGCAAGATGTACACAGGTTCAATGTGACCGTCTGGTGCTATATCGGCGAATTGTGCCGCTACTTGATCAACCAGCCGCCCCGTCCGGAGGATCGAAACAATCCCCTAGTAAAAATCATCGGCAACGGTTTGCGCCCGGATATTTGGCATGATTTTAAACGACGGTTCGGCATTTCCAAGGTTTATGAAATTTACGGTGCAGCCGAATCCAACCTGTATTTTGTCAACTTATTGAACCTGGATTGCACGGTTGGACGCTGCAGCCTCCCGTATGCGATTATAAAATACGATGTCGATGAAGATACCCCCATCAGGGATGAGAAAGGGTTCATGCAGGAGATCGACGTCGGCGAAACCGGATTATTGCTCGGGGAAATTTCGGAAACCAACCCATTTCTTGGCTATACGGATCAACAGGCGACCGAGTCCAAGATTCTGCGCGATGTCTTTAAACCAGGAGATGCCTGGTTTAACACCGGTGATCTCATCCGTAGCATTGGCTTCGGTCACGTCCAATTCGTCGATCGAACCGGCGACACCTTTCGCTGGAAAGGAGAAAATGTCTCCACTACTGAGGTCGAAGCCGTAGCCAATACCCTGCCTCAAGTCTGCCTGTCATCGGTTTACGGTGTGAAGTTGCCCGGTGGTGACGGACGTGCGGGTATGATAGCGGTCATTCCCGATTGCAGATCCGAAGAATTTGATTTAGGAGCCCTTGGCCGACATTTTCAGCGTTCGCTGCCAGCCTATGCAGTGCCAAAATTTTTAAGATTAAACACCGACCTGGAATACACAGCGACCCACAAAATCAAGAAAGTCGCGTTGAAGAAAGCAGGTTTCGACCCGGATTCGGTGACCGATGCACTTTTTGTTCTCTTGCCGGGGGACACTGAATATCAGCCCTTGACCCAAGAAATTTATCAAAACATATTGAAAGGGGAGTATAGATTTTAGGAAGGGGGGCTTCGGAAGCTCGAAAGACTGGAAGTGAGAAGCCGGAATGTGGAATGCAGAAAGATGGAAATGATGCTGGTAGAAATTTTCATGAGACTGAGTAGATGACGAATTCTGAGATAGAATCTGCTAAATTTCGGATTACGGATTGAGTAAACCTATTATAAAGCTGACAAACCAAAACTTTCAGTTAAAACCGGATAAGGAAACGGGTCCGGCGGTCTACTACCTGCCGCCGAAGCATCCCCGTGGATTATAGCGCTAAGCCTTGCAGGAAGACAAGTGCGAAACTGTAGTAAAATTAAGATCTCATATAAAAACATTAGCGTAAGGGTTTGCCGGTTGAGCCGGTTAGCCGAACATTGGAGAAAACGATGACCAAAAACCTTGTGTCGATTGTCAAATATGAAACCCCGCTGGAATCTGTCAGAAAAGCGGTTGAACTGTCAAAGGGCCTCGATCATCTGCCCGCCAATGCGAAAGTGTTTGTCAAGCCCAACATCGTCTTCTGGACCAAGGCCGTAAACTTTCCCAAATTCGGTGTGATTACAACCTCCCGGGTTGTGGAAGATATGGTGATCCTTCTCAAGGAACGTGGCATCGATGACATCACCATCGGTGAAGGAACCGTTTTAAGAGATCCGAAGGACATGGAATGCCAGATTCATGCCTTTGAAACGCTGGGCTACGGGGAGTTGAAAAAGCGTTACGGCGTCAACTATATCAACATCTGGCAGCGGCCGTTCGAGAATATCGACCTGGGCGAGGGTGTCGTGGTCAATTTTAATACCGACATACTGGAATCGGACTTTGTCGTCGATCTGCCGGTGTTGAAAACGCACTCACAGACCGTGGTCAGCCTGGGGATCAAAAACCTGAAAGGCATGATCGACATCCCGTCGCGCAAACGCTGTCACAACACCCATCCACAAAAAGATCTGCATTTCTGGGTCGCCCGATTGTCCGATAAAATGCCGTCCATGTTCACGCTGCTGGACGGCATCTACACCTCCGAACGCGGTCCGAATATCGACGGGACGATGCATCGCAGCAACCTGTTGATCGCCTCTGCGGACATTTTGTCAGCCGATTTAGTGGGAGCCAAAGCCCTGGGCTGGAATCCAGCAGAGGTGCCGCACCTCGCGCATGCCGCTGCCAACAGGCGCCGACCGCTGGATCTTTCAGATATCGAAATTGCTGGTGAAGCCGTGGAAACAGTCGCCCGACCGCACGGATATGATTTCGAATACAATGAGGAAAAGACATTGCCGCTACCCATGCAAAGAATGGGCATTCAGGGCCTGTCCTATTATAAATACGATCTCAGCTTGTGCACCTATTGTGCGGGAATGACCAGCACAGTGCTAGCAGCGATTGCCAAAGCCTGGAAGGGAGAGCCGTGGGAGGATGTTGAATTCTTGAGCGGTAAGGTCATGGAACCCTCACCGGATAAGAAAAAAACAATTCTATTCGGCAAATGCATGTATCAGGCCCACAAAAGCAATCCAGCCATCAATGAAATGATCGCCATCAAGGGCTGTCCGCCCAAGCCGGAAACCGTAACTGCGGCATTTCATAAAGCCGGCATCGAGGTCGATCCGACCATCTTTGAAAACTTGGACAAGGTCCCGGGCATTTTTATGAAACGCTATCAAAACAGACCAGAATTCGATGAATCATTTTTCAAAATAGCCTGACAATACCGCCGGAAGATTATTGTAAGCGGTAATGAATGGAAGAGAGGGTAGAATCCTCGTATGGGAGAATACAAATGACCACTGACAGCAAGCCCTATATTCAAATGTTCAGCATCCATGGGCTAATTCGCAATGAAAATATGGAACTCGGCTTCGATGCGGACACCGGCGGGCAGGTGAAATATGTCCTGGAGCTGGGCAGACAGCTCAGTGAACGAAAAGACATTGCTCGAGTGGACCTCTTTACCCGGCTTATTTCGGATAATCGCGTGTCCGAAGACTATGCTCAACCCCTGGAAACAATAAATGATACGTTTCGGATCGTACGGATTCAATGTGGTGGTCGCAAATACATGCGCAAGGAGCTTTTGTGGCCGCATCTAGACGAATATGTCGATAAAACGATCAAATTCATCAAACAAGATGGAGACATCCCCGATATTGTACACGGCCATTACCCCGATGCCGGGTACATCGCTATGCACCTAGCCCGTATTTTCGCTGTACCCTTCATATATACCGGACATTCTCTGGGAAGATCCAAATTGCAGAAACTGATGGGTGACGGAATGCGCAAAGGCGATGTCAACAAAAAGTTTAAGATCAACTATCGCATAACGACTGAAGAGGACATTCTGGCCAATGCGGATCTGGTGGTCACAAGTACCAGCCAGGAGATCAAGGAGCAATACGGATCATACAAGAATAAAGAAGTGCCGAAGTTTGCGATTATTCCGCCAGGGATTGATATCGATAAGTTTTACCCATTCTACCATAATATGCTTTCAGACAATGAGGTTATGGAGGATGCCATGTATGCGCAGGCGTCGATGCTGAAAGAACTGAATCGTTTCTTTCTGCGGCCTGACAAACCTTTGATGCTTGCCCTCTGCCGACCGGACAAACGCAAAAATATATCCGGTTTGATCCGGGCATTTGGCGAAGACCTCGAACTGCAGGCCATGGCCAATTTGGCAATCTTCGCCGGCCTGCGAAAAGATATTGACACCATGGAGGAAAATGAGCGTGAGGTGCTTACGCAAATGCTCCTGATGATGGACAAATACGATCTCTACGGCAAAATGGCCATTCCCAAAAAACACGATTTCGACTTCGAAGTGCCGGCTCTATATCGCATCGCCGCCGAAAAACATGGGGTATTCATCAACCCGGCCATGGTCGAACCTTTCGGCCTGACATTGCTGGAGGCCTCTGCCACCGGCTTGCCCATAGTCGCCACTGACGATGGCGGGCCGACGGACATTATCCGCAACTGCGATAACGGCCTCCTGGTGAATCCGAAAAAGCCTGAAAATATTGCAGCAGCTGTAAAAAAAATAATCAGTGATCCAGAAATCTGGGAGGAATATTCCAAAAATGGGGTCCTGAACGTTCGCAAGTATTATACCTGGAAACAGCATGCTGCCACCTATATCGAAAAAGTCGATCAACTGATGCTGAAAAGCATCACCACCGACATGGGCACGGTTAAACCGAAGGATGCCATCGGCCGACGTCTATTGTCCTTGCGGTTCTTTCTGATAACCGACATTGACCACACCCTGATCGGTGAGGACAACACCCGGCTCGATGAACTGATTTCGCTGATCAGGATGAATAAACCACACCTTGGCTTCGGCGTGGCCACTGGCCGCACCATTGATTCGGCCAGAGATTTTTTAAAACAGCACGGTGTACCCCGGCCGGATGTAATCATTAGCTCTGTGGGGGCAGAAATCTACTACGGATCCGGCAACCACTTCGGGCAGGGCTGGGCCACCCACATACGCCATAAATGGAACCGGGATAAAATATACGGCATCCTCAAAAACTTGCCATACCTTGAGTACCAGGAGGCCAATACTCAGCGGCCATACAAAATCAGCTTTTTCATGGAACCCGGCAAGGATCGGCTTGCCGCGATCCATAATTTGCTGTTGAACGACAAATGCCGCTACAACATGATTTATTCTCACAATAAATATCTCGACATTCTGCCCTACCGGGCTTCCAAGGGGAAAGCAATCCGATATTTAAGTTATAAATGGACCATCCCATTGCGCCATACCCTTGTCTGCGGCGATTCCGGTAACGACGAAGAAATGTTGCGCGGGGAGCCATTGGGTGTCGTTGTTGGTAATTACAGCAAAGAACTTAATGTGCTGAAAGGTGCCCGCAATATCTTCTTCGCCAAGGAATCTTGTGCCGGGGGTATCCTTGAGGGGATCAAACGATATCAATTCATCAAAAAACTTAAAAAGGAGGATCATGGCCGTTCAAAATAAAGTCCAGCTCATCACCTACCCGGATTCTTTGGGGATCAATCTTTTGGAATTGCACTATGTTTTAAGGCGCTATCTTCGCAAAGCGATTGGAGGGATCCATCTACTACCGTTCTATCCATCATCAGCTGACCGCGGATTTGCACCCCTGACGTATACAGAGGTGGCCCCTGCCTTCGGCACCTGGGCGG
>JASFSK010000297.1:0-6206 GCA_050114455.1 Desulfobacterales bacterium
CTCAGGCACCTCCATGCGATTGCTGACGGCCGTCGCCGCCCTGGGCCAGGTCACCGTTACCCTGGAAGGTACCGACCGCATGGGGCAGCGCCCTATCCATGATCTCATCGAAGCATTGACCCAGATTGGCGTCCGGATCTACTCAACGAACCGCAATGGCTGCCCGCCGGTTGAAATTCATGGCGGCCCTGTCAAGGGCGGGGAGGTTGCTATCGATTGCCGGGCCAGCAGCCAGTACCTATCGGCCCTGCTGCTGATTGCCCCATACACCATCGATGGCTTGGATATTACGGTTGTGGAAGGACCGGTGTCCAGGCCCTATGTGGACATGACGGTCGCTGTCATGGCCGATTTCGGCGTGGCGGTCCAACGCAACGGCTACCAGCGTTTTCAGGTTGCCGGCAACCAGACCTACCGGGCCGGTGGGCATGTGGTGGAGGCGGACGGATCCCAGGCGGGGTATTTTTGGGCCGCGGCCGCAATCTGCGGTATCGAAATCAAAGTAAAGGGGATTGATCAAGATTCTCATCAGGGGGATGTTCGTTTCGCAAAACTGTTGGCGTCCATGGGCTGTATATTGACAACGGAGCCGGACGGCATAACGATTCGCGGTGGCAGGCTACGCGCCATCGAAGTTGATATGGGCGACATGCCGGATATGGTGCCGACCCTGTCGGTGGTGGCCGCATTTGCCGAGGGCACCACCGTCATTCGGAACGTGTCCCATTTGAAATCAAAGGAAAGCGACCGCTTGAGCTCGGTTGTCAATGAGCTGGTTAAAATGGGAGTCGACGCCAGGTGCAGTGCGGATGAGCTGATCGTCACCGGCGGTGTACCCCATGGGGCTGAAATCGAAACCTACGGCGATCACCGCATTGCCATGAGCTTTGCCGTGGCAGGCCTTGCGGCTCAAGGAACGATTATTCGAGACCAAGATTGTGTGGTCAAATCTTTTCCGCATTTTTGGCAGGTCTTTGAGGAACTATATGATTCGTGAGTAGGTTTCCACACAATGACCTAAATTTCAAACCTGTTTCGGCATTGAATATTGAAATTTGATACTTGAGATTTGGGATTTCTAATATCCCAGTTTATTTGTCGATCAATCTGGCCATTTCAATGATCAGCAGTCGCGCTGAACTTTGAACCCGGAGCGGTGAATCTTGAACCATCATAACCTATTTCTAATCGGCTACCGCTGCACGGGAAAGACGTCGGTTGGAAAACGACTTGCAACATTTCTCGATCGGGCATTTGTTGATACGGATTCCGTGATTGTGTCGGATGCGGGAATGGATATCCGCAAAATCGTAGCCCATCACGGTTGGCAGGAATTTCGGCGATTGGAGCACCTGGCTTTGCAGCAGGTCTGCCTTTCAGATAGGCAGATAGTGGCAACCGGCGGCGGCATTGTGCTCGATGGCACCAACGTCGAGTTGATGAAAAATACCGGGCAGGTCATCTGGCTGAAGGCGACACCGGATACCATCAGGAGGAGAATGCTGATGGACCAGGCTTCCGAAGGTTCGCGGCCGGCTCTGACTTCCAAGGACAGCATTGCCGAGATCGAAGGCACATTGGCAGAACGAAAACCGCTTTATCGCCAGGCGATGGACTTTGCGGTAGATACAGATAATTTTCGGTTGGATGAAATTGTGAATAATATCATTAACATTTGAACCTTTGAATCATGAACCGTATATTGGCAGTTTATTTTAAGCTCACAGCTAGAAGAAAATAGTAAAATTTACCTGTTTAGGTTTGAGAGTTTTGACATGTCAAGCAAATTGGGAACCTTGTTCAGGGTAACGACGTTTGGTGAGTCTCACGGCAAAGGCGTCGGCGCGGTGGTAGATGGGTGTCCGCCCGGACTGACTCTCAGTGAAAAAGACATCCAACCCCAGCTCGACCGCCGACGTCCGGGTCAGAGTCAACTGGCAACCGACCGCGATGAGGCCGATCGAGTGACGATTCTGTCCGGCGTTGAAAACGGCCGGGTCCTGGGGACGCCTATCGCGCTGAGCGTTGCCAATAAAGACCAACGACCCGGGGATTATGCCGCCATGCGATCGGTTCCGCGTCCGTCCCATGCGGATTACACTTACCAGGCCAAGTACGGCATACGGACGATGAGTGGCGGTGGGCGATCGAGTGCCCGAGAAACCATCGGGCGGGTGGCTGCGGGTGCTATCGCTGAAAAATTCCTCTTTACAGAGTACGGCGTTGAAATCGTGGCCTGGGTGACTTCGGTCGGCAAAATTACAGCGGCAAATATTGATAAATCCGAAATTAGCCGTGGGCAGGTGGATGCAACCCTGGTGCGCTGCCCTGCCAACAGGGAGGCCAAGCAGATGGTTCGTGAAATCACGGCTGCCAAGGAAGCCAATGATTCCCTCGGCGGAATCATTTCCTGTGTCTGCCGCAATGTCCCGGCCGGACTCGGGGAGCCTGTTTTTGATAAAATGGAAGCGCGGCTGGCCCATGCCATGCTGTCGATTCCTGCCACCAAGGGCTTTGAAATCGGTTCCGGATTTTCGGGCAGCCGCATGACCGGATCGACCCACAACGATCCTTTTATAAAAAAAGGGGATCGCCTGGGAACGTCAACCAATAACAGCGGCGGCGTCCAGGGCGGCATCTCGAACGGTGAGCCGATTGTGTTTCGGGTGGCTTTCAAACCGCCGGCAACCATCGGCAAAGCCCAACCCACGGTGGATTTTAACGGGAGGGAGGTCACCTTGGAGGCCAAAGGACGGCATGACCCTTGCGTGGTGCCCCGTGCCGTGCCGATTGTTGAAACCATGGCGGCCCTGGTGATCGCTGATTTGGCACTTCAACAGCGAGCCAGGGGCATCATGGGAATGACGAAGGACGAGTGACGAAGGACGAGTTAAGGAATACTATCGATTCTAAAATGAAACTATCTGATCGCATCAATCAAATTGAACCTTCCGGAACGGTGCGCTTCACCCAGCTCATTCAGCAGTTGCGAGGGCAGGGTAAGGAAATTATCGATCTGGCAGTGGGTGAACCGCCTTACGATACGCCTGCCACGGTTATCAAAGCCACCCAAGTGGCATTGGCAGAGGGCAAGACAAAATACAGTCCGGCGGCCGGACTGGCGGAGTTAAAATCCCGTCTGGCCGAACAATTCGACGGTTATGATCATCGTAACATCCTGATTTCCAACGGATCCAAGCAATGCTTGTATGCCTTGTTCCAGGCGATCTGCAATCCATTGGATGAGGTTGTCATACCGCGGCCCTACTGGGTAAGTTTCCCTGAGCAGGTCAAACTTGCCGGAGGGGTCCCGGTATTTGTGGATACCGACAATCACCAGCTGGATTGCGAAAAAATTCAGCGGGCCATAACCCCCCAAACCCGTGCGATTCTGATCAACTCGCCCAACAATCCCACCGGTGCGGTGTATTCGGCAGAAGAGCTGGCCGGGGTGACCGACATCGCCCTTGCCCGCAACCTGTATCTTATTTCGGACGAAGCCTATCGTTTATTTGTATATGACGGATTAGAGCCTGCAAATCTGTTTGATTTTGAATATATTCGAGACCGATTGATCATTACCCGCAGTTTTTCTAAAAATTACGGTATGACGGGGTATCGAATCGGCTATATCGCCGCCAACCGTGAATTTATCAGTGCTGTCGCCGGCATGCAAAGCCATTTGACCGGCAATGTCTGCACCTTTGGTCAGTACGGCGCCTTGTCGGCCCTGGACATGGATGATAATGATTTACAACAGTGGCGCAGTGACATGGAGCTCAAACGGGATGTCGCCTGCCAGAGGGTCACGGAATTATTTGACTGCCCAAAACCCCGTGGTGCCTTTTATCTTTTTCCCGATATTTCTCGGCATCTGAAAAATGGCCAAACCGCCGTTGAGTTTTGCGAGCGCATCCTCGAAAATTGCGGTGTGGCAGTCGTGCCCGGTGAGGCGTTCGGCATGCCCGGTCATATCCGAATATCCTACGCCGTTTCCAAAGACACACTGATCAGCGGAATTGATAGAATTGCAGAGGGATTATGATTGGAATCATCGGATTTGGTCGATTTGGAAAACTGACGGCTCGTTATTTGGCGGAAGAATTTGAGGTGGCTGTTTACCACAGAACCGATCGATCAGCAGAAATCAGCCGCATTGGTGCTCACCCGGCATCATTGGAAGCCGTCTGCCGACAGGATATCGTTATTCCCTGTGTCCCCATCTCCGCTTTTGGTGGGGTTCTGAAAGACATCGCGCCGTCGCTCAGGCCGGATACGCTGGTGGTTGATGTCTGTTCCGTCAAGGAATACGCTGTCGGTTTAATGGTCGATCTGTTGCCCCGGTCTGTTTCAATTTTAGCCACCCACCCCATGTTCGGGCCAGACAGCGCATCCGAATCGCTGGAGGGCAGAAAAATTTGTTTGTGCAAAGTGCGAATCACCGAAAATGACTATCAAAATATCAAGGCTTATTTAATTGCCAAAGGACTGGTGGTGATTGAAGCCACCGCTGGAGAGCATGACGAGCAGATCGCGACCAGTCTTAGCCTGACTCATTTTATCGGACGAACATTGTCGGAATACGGGGCCCGTCCGCTGGACATCGATACGGAAGGATACAAGCGGCTGCTGCATATTTTGGAAGTTGTCGAGCGGGACACCTGGCAGTTGTTTGTGGATATGCACCGTTACAATGACTATGCCGCCAAGAAGCGGGGCGCTTTTATGGAAGTCATGCGCGATATAAATTCAAGATTGGAGAATGGGTGAGTTCGCTGATTGGGTTGACAGGTTGAATCCACAGATTTCGCAGATTACACGGATTGCATGAAACAGCTTAAGGGCGATGCGAAATCTGCCCGGGTATCATTCCCTGCAGCTTGCTGCGATAAAACAAATTTTACATTTATTGATACTCTGCGGCTTGCCGCGGGGAGATTCATTTGATGATAAGTCGATAGAGTAGTCCTGGAACAAATTTAAAGGAGCAAACGCAATGTCGGATGAAACTGGCCGAAAGAAAATTCTGGTAATTCATGGACCCAACCTCAATATTCTTGGCAAACGGCAACCCGATATCTACGGTCATGAAACCCTCGCTCAGATCGATGCCCGGATGCTGGCAGAGGCTGAAAAAGTAGGCGTCGAGGTGGAGACATTTCAATCGAATCATGAAGGTGCCCTGGTCGATGCCATCCAACAGGCCGCCGGTAATTTTCATGGTATTGTCATCAATCCAGCGGCCTACACCCATACCAGCGTCGCCATCAGGGATGCACTGGCCATGCTGGATATCCCGATTGTAGAAATTCACCTGTCCAACATCAACCGCCGCGAACCATTCCGGCATACGTCTATGATCGCCGATATCGTTGCCGGAAGGATCGCCGGCTTCGGCGCTTCTGGCTATACTTTGGCCTTGCAGGGGTTGGCCGGAATGTTAGGGTGATGAAAGGAGATTGTCATGCAGAAAAAAATAGATCTAATCTTAGTACCGACTGACTTTTCCGGTTTATCCTGTGAAGCATTTTCGTGGGCCACGCTTTTGGCCCAGCAATTTAATGCTAAAATTTTGATAGTGCATGTGATTTCGGAGCGGGACGCCGTAGATATGACCGCTCAACCCGGAAATCCATGGGAAAATGTGCTGGAGCGTGAAGACAAGGCGATGATTGAAAATTTTCAGAACTGTTTGATATCAGACTTTAGACAAGAAGTTGAGACCGATACCCTCGTCGAAGTCGGACCGGCAGATGAGAAATTAATTGATGCCGCCAAAAAAAATAATGCCGATTTGATCGTCATGGCGACCCACGGGCGTACCGGACTCTCCCATGCTCTGATGGGCAGCGTGGCTGAAAAAGTTCTTCGTCAGGCGCCTTGTCCGGTATTTACGGTCAGGCCAAAGGGCGAATAGTTCTAAGTTTCTTAATACTGGCAGCTTCGCTCGTGGTCGCTGATTTTCTCTGCGACTCGAGCGAAGTGGTCGATGAATCACTTGTAGATATTTTGGGGGTCGGGTTGCTGTATTCATCATGCCCGAGAAGGCGGGCATCCAGGTTTCGCTGTAGCAAACTTTCTGGATAGCGCTAGAGCTTCACTTCGTGCCCTGCCTTCCCAGAGCCTGCCCCTGCGAAGGCAGGGGAATGACGCACTACATTGCAGAACACTCCCCGGCTCTCAGATATTTATAATCTATGAGAGAA
>JASFSK010000298.1:0-6204 GCA_050114455.1 Desulfobacterales bacterium
TGTCCATATCAGGTCAACTCCACCGGGGATAACCGGAATAATGTTCCATAAACCAGGCCCGCGCATCATACGCTTGCAACAGATGTTCCGACGGAACACCATAGGGAATATCTCACCCGGGAGCAAGGGTGTAGCCCCGGATGCCGCCGGCCGCCAGGCTTATCAGGGCATCTTCCCGCGGCGAGATCAAACCCAGCATCAGGCTGGTGGTCAATTTGAGATTGCCGCCGAAACCCTTGTTATATGTATAAGCCATGTCGCGCACATAGTTCAAATTCATTTGTTCGTCGATGGCGAATCCATGGGTGCCTACCTTGCAAACTTCCTCCAGAACTTTACTGCAGTTGCCGCAAATGAAAAAACTGGATGTCAACCCGGCGCGGTGAATGATATCGATTGCCGGTTTGCAATTGGGAGTGACGAATTCGGCGAAACTCTGTGGGCGGACCTGGGATGCCACCGGATCGACGATGGCGATGATTTCGCATCCCATGTCAACGTAAAATCGAGCGGCCTGGGCAGCCACCTCGCCGGCGAATGTCAAAACCGAGTGGGCATATTCTTTGCGCTTCAGCAGGGCCGGAAATATTTGGGGACCGGCCAGGTGAGAAGCCAGGGTCAAGGGGCCGCACAGCAGCCCCAGCATGGCACAGTCCAAGGCCTCCAGCCGCGGTTTGGCCGATTGGGCGGCTTCAAAGACGATGGACCAGCGGCCGTCATCTGCCGAGGGAATTTTAAGATCCGCCTCCCCAGGCGTCTTGTCGACACAGGGATGCGTGATGATCGACGGTACATTGTCCTCGTAGTATGACGCCTCACAACCAATGCTTTCGGCTTCGAGCGACAGGTCAAACAACAGGGGAATCCCATCGGCGTGATAAAGGTCGGCTGCGTTTACAACGCCTTTGGCCAGCAGCTCGGCGTCTTTGAGAAATGTGTCGGCCGGTTGATCGATTAGCGCGGCACAATGCACCCCTGCGTAAGGCAGCCAGGGCGGCATTTCGGTTCGTTTGCCCCGGGTGGCATCGATTAACATCTGTTTCGCCATTTTTTACCTCATTGAACTAAAATGGAAACACTACGCCCATATCGGCAATTTCATCTTTGACGCGGCGATACATGTCATAGTGTTCTTGGATCGGCAGGGCCTTATGGACATCATAGCACTCCTGGTATTCCTTGCCTTTGGAGGCTGTGGGCGCTTGGTCCTCATAGGTGGCCAACAGCTTCAAGGCGATCTCGTTGGCCTGTTCACGATTCATGCCCATGTTGGCCACGGCATGGCCGACTTCCACGCCCAACCGTGCTTCCAAAGGGGTGGCACGATTGCGGTATTTATTGCGGGTGGAGGCCATTTCCCACAGATGCCAGCCACACACGGTGCTCACCAGGGCATGGCAGGCGGTCTCTCTGAAAAGCATTTCTGTCATTGGACCGGCATTGGCGAACCCATTGGAGGTGTGCAGCAATTTGCTGTTGCGTGCCAGGGCTTGACCAGCCATGGCGATGGGCCACAACAATTCCCGGGTGGTGTTGGAACCCCAATTGAGATGAAAGGGGAAATGCTGATTGAAGATGGCACCATGGATTAAAAGCCCTTTGAGACTGTAGGCTACAATCGTAACGGCCACGCCTTCCGATCCACCGCACCAGCCGCCATAAATGGGGCCGGTCAGATTACCGGTGTAGCAGCCAAACTGGGCGTAATGCACCGAGCGATTTAGCAAGGTGTCGGCGGTTTTAAATTCGGTCAACGAACCCACCAGCCGGGCATCTGAGGTTCGAACGCCCCAGGCGTTGTCAGAGACGGCAATTTGGCCGGCATCGTGCTCAGCCGTGCCGACGGCCACGAAAAAAGTGCCGGGTCGTCCCTCCTGTCTGGCTGCCAGGCGCATGTTGTAGATATGCTGGATGCAGCCGTTGATTTCGGTGGGGCCGCCGGATTCGATCAGCTGCCCAATTGCATTTTCCAGGATAGGCGCGCAGAAACCGTCCAACAACGGTTCTTTGAGATAGGCTGCGCACATGGAATGATGCAGATGCTCGTCGACGGTAATATCCGGGCTGAAGATACAGAAGGGCGGCTCGGTATCTTCCACCTGGCGATGCTTCCACAGTTTGGCATCCTTTCCTTCGCCCACCCAATACTGGTCTTTGGACATGTACAGCGCTTCCTTGATCTCTTCGTCGGTGACCTGGATGATCCGATGTGAATCTGTGTTGTAGACACCCACTTCCCGGAATAGATCCCAACCTGCCTGCCAAATCCGATCCGCCATATCGTCGTCGGTTGGCACCGGGGTGCTGGGATCGTAGGTTATCTCGTATTTTTTGATCAAGCGCTTCAGGGTTGGGGTAAACAATTTGGGTAAAAAATCATCTTCTTCAATGTGGGGGCCGGTTTTGGATCGTTCCAGCATCTCCCAAATGCGATAGGCAGTGGTCATTTTTTTCCTCCCGTCGGCAGCGTCTTTGCGGAGCTACCATATATCCGTATTGACGTCCGGCCGTTATTCGATTCTTAATCTATCAAGGCGGCCATTTTTTGGGCTGCACAATTGGCGTCTTCGCAGTAAAGGTCGGCTCCGATTTTATCTGCCCACATCTGGGAAGTGGGCGCGCCGCCGATGACCACCTTGTACTTGTCGCGCAGGCCTTTGTCTTTTAAAAATTCAATAATCTCCTGCTGGCGTGGTATGGTTGTCGTCATCAATGAGGAGATACCGATAAAATCGGCACCCATCTCTTCGGCAGCTCTGATAAAGTCCAGCGAATCAACATCATAGCCAAGATCCTTGACTTCAAAGCCGTTGGTCTCCAGCATCAGTTTGACAATATTTTTTCCGATTTCATGCAGGTCACCTTTGACAACACCGATGACCACCTTGCCTTTGGCGAGCACCCGATCGAGGGTCTTCAGCTCGGGTTTAACAATATCCACCACGGCGGTTAATGCCTCACCGGCCAGCATGACCTCGGGCAGGAATATATCGAGGTTTGCGAATAGATCACCAACACGCTGCATGGTTTGGGTCAATTTGTCTAAAATTTCCAATGGATCAGTTCCGCCCGCCAGCAATTCGCGGGCCAGGGCCTCACTATCTTCTTTTTCGCCGTCTTCCACAAGTTTGCTCAATTGGTCCAATGACATTTTTTACCTCCCAATATACATTACGTAATATAAAAAAGGCCTAAAATCTTCAATCTTCATTCGAAATTATTCAATTCGTCACGGGTTGTGTTTTTCAAACACCACCTGGCTTCCGTTTAAACGCTGACCCAGAAAGCAGAAAAAGTTGGCATCGTCGCGTTCGGGGTAATCGAGTCGGCTGAAGATTCGAAACCGGCTCTCACGACGCTCAATGTTGCGCCGGAAGATGATTTCACCCCAAAAGCAAACACAGCCAAAAATGAGTGTAGACTTATAAAATATCAATAATATTTTTGTCAAGCTATTATTGATATTTTTGTATTGACATTTAAAACTCGTCGGTTATCATGTGGGCCATATTCAACAGAATGACTATCCCAGGGTAACGATCATGAACAAAGAAAAAGCATATGAAGCATTACGGGTGCGGATCATCACCAACGGTGTCGCGCCCGGAGAGATCCTCAAAGAGAAGGAATTGATGGCTCAGCTTGCGATTGGCCGCTCGCCCTTACGAGAGATCCTTTTTCGGCTGCAAGAGGAAAACCTGATCAAGCCCTTGCCCCGTTTGGGATACATGGTGACCACCTTGGATATTTTTGAAGTCCGCGAACTGGTGGAGTTGCGCCGGGAATTGGAGGGCTATGCCGGGTTTCTCGCAGCCCAGCGGATCACCACCAAGCAGTTGGAAGACCTGCGCAGCCTTATCTCTAAGGCCGAAACAGAACCCGTCGAGACCCAGGACGTTGCCAGTATTACGGAGTATTTTGACACACGATTCCACAGCCTGCTCTACCAGGCAGCCGGAAACCAGAAACTGGTAAAGATCCTGCAGGATTTGCACATTGTCATGCTCAGAATCTGGTTTCATGTGGGATTTGGACCGATTGGTTTTGCCCACCAGGCGGAAAACTTTCACAAGGTGCTTGAAGCCCTGGAGCAAAAAGAACCGGAGATTGCCCGTTCTACCATGGAGGATCATGTTGATATATATGCGGCCCAGATCAAAGAAAAATTCCTATAGGCCTGTATGACGTCCCACGCTACAATCAATAAATTAAGATGGATTATGCGCTCGAAACATGGACGTCCGGTGCAAGGACAAAGGAGCTGAGACCATGATTAGCGGATTCGAATCCCAATGCATCCCAAATTATCAACTGTTAACCCCCCAACAGATCAAATCGATTCATACCGCCACCCTCGAACTGTTGGAAACGGTGGGGGTCGATATTCACCATGATCAAGCCCGGCAAATGCTGGCCGATGCCGGTTGCCAACTCAAAGAGGACAATCGGGTTCGGATCCCCAACTGGCTGGTGGAAGCCGCCATCCAAAGTGCACCTTCCCGGATTACCATCTACAACCGACTGGGTGCCGAAGCCATGCGCCTTGAAGGCCGTCGCATCCATTTTGGGCTGGGTACGGATCTGATTCAGACTTATGACCTCGATAGCGGTGAATTGCGCCAGTCCCTGCTCAAAGACGTGGCCGCCGCCGCCCGCCTCAGCGATACGCTTGAAAACATCGATTTTATCGGGTCCTATGCCCTTCCGGCGGATTCGCCGACCAACCTGATGTATCTGGATTCCTTTCAAACCCAGCTCGAAAACTCCGTCAAACCGATTTTTTACACCGCTGCCGGCCTTGAGGACATCGCCTACATCAACGCCATGGCTGCCGCCGCCGTTGGTGGGGAAGCAGCTTTACGGGAAAAACCGATCCACATTCACTATGCCGAACCCTTGAGCCCGCTAACCCACAGTTTCAGTGCCGTGCAGAAGCTTTTTTTCTGCGCGGATCACGGCATTCCCGTCAACTACACGCCGGGAATGATGTCCGGCGCCAGTGCTCCGGTAACCCTGGCCGGCGCCATAACCGTTGGCAACGCCGAGGCGCTCAGCGGCCTGGTAATGCATCAGCTTCGGGCCAAAGGCGCCCCCATCATTTCCGGATTCGGGATGTCCACCATGGACATGCACACTTCCACCTGTGTCTACGGGTGTCCCGAATACCGTTTGGCACTTTCGGCCTGCGCCGATCTTTACCATTATTACGGTTTGCCCATGTGGGGCACAGCCGGTGTGAGCGATGCCAACTGTCTGGATCAGCAGGCTGGCATGGAATGGGCCGTTTCCATCATGGTGGATGCCATGAACGGTGCCAACCTGGTCCACGATATCGGCTACCTCGGCCAGGGACTCATCGGTCATCCGGGGGGACTGGTCATGTGTGATGAAATTATCAGCTACGTAAAACGGTTTATTCGCGGTTTCGATCTTGACGATATTCATATCGGGCTGGATGTGATTCGAGAAGTAGGCCCCGGTGGTGAATTTCTATCCACCGACCAGACCATGAAAATGTATAAAACCGAACACTGGCGGCCGGATCAGTGCAACCGGGAAAATCTAGAAAACTGGATTATGATGGGGCGCAAGGACTGGGCCGAAAAATCCACCGAAAAGGCCCGCGAAATATTGAAGACCCACACGCCCGCACCGTTGAGCGAAACGACCTCTGCCACACTTGTCGAGATCCGCACGGAGGCCGAAACAAAATTAAAGAACCACCATTTTGAATCATAGAAGGATCTAATGCAAAAGGTCGTCTGGGGCGCTCCGTCATTCTGGATCGAGCGGTTCCCGCTTTACTGGGGGATCGACCAGGGTTATTTTGCCGAACAAGACATCGATCTCGATATCTGGTACGCATACGGGGGGCCTGAATTGGCCCGGGCCATCAGCGACGGTCGAATTCACATTGGCGAAATGGGGTTGCCGCCTTTTGTAACCGCCTATAGACAGGGGTTGCGAGCGAAAATTATCGGCAGCAGTGTCATTCAGCAGTTGGACCACTATCTGGCATCCCGCCCTGATATCACTTCCATCGGCGATTTGACCGGCGGTCGGATCGGCATCCTATCTGCTGGCAGCTGTGATGATTATTTTATTCGTAAAATGCTCGGGGCCCACAATATCGATCCCGATACCGATGTTGAACTGATGCCGCTCGGTGAAGACTATGGAAAGCTGGATCTGTTTGTCGACAAC